>JAYYEE010000139.1:0-3705 GCA_036160175.1 Planctomycetota bacterium | reverse complement strand
ATCTTGTCTGCGTCTTCGACCATCGCGTGGTCGGTCAGGCCGTCCTTTTGGAACCGCACGCTGCCCGATTGGAAGTCCTTCAGCCACGCGCGCAGCGCGCCGCCAGGGTCTTGCGAGGCGAGGTGCCCGGTGAGCAACAGGGACAGCAGCGAGAGCCAGCGCTTCATGCCGTCCAAGCTAGCCACAGCGGCGCTGGCCAGCCAGCGCCGCGGCTCAGGCCTCGAAGGCCGCGACCGGGTTGCGGAGCACACCGAGACCGTCGATCTCGACCTCGCAGACGTCGCCGGCCTTGAGGTAGACGGGCGGCTTGCGGGCGAAGCCGACGCCGGGGGGCGTGCCGGTCGCGATGACGTCGCCGGGCTCCAGCGTGAACCAGGTCGACAGGTCCTCGATCAGCTCGGGGATCCCGAAGACCAGCTGGTC
The DNA here is from genome assembly GCA_036160175.1 of Planctomycetota bacterium. Taxonomy (GTDB): domain Bacteria; phylum Planctomycetota; class UBA1135; order UBA1135; family UBA2386. Next base: position 3,282 of record JAYYEE010000139.1, on the reverse strand, counting down.
GGTGTTCGAGTCCTGCAGCGTCTCGCCGTTGAGGCGCAGTCGGATGCCGAGCTTGTGCGGGTCTGGGATCTCGTCGGTCGTCGCGACGAACTCGCCGAAGGGCGCGAACGTGTCGCAGGCCTTGCCGCGCTGCCACTGCCCGTCGGCGAACTGGAAGTCGCGCGCGGAGACGTCGTGGAAGTTGCAGTAACCGAGCACGTGGTCCATCGCGTCCTCGCGGCCGACGCGCGACGCGCGCTTGCCGACGACGACGCCGAGCTCGGCCTCGAAGTCGGTCTCGGTGCTGCCCTTCGGGATCACGATGGTGCCGCCCGGCGCGAGCACGCAGCTCGGGAACTTGCTGAAGATCAGCGGTCGCTCGGGCAGGTCCGCGCCCTGCTCTTCGGCGTGGTCTTTGTAGTTGAGGCCGATGCAAAAGATCTTGCCGGGCTTGGGCACCGGCGCGTGCAGCGCGACGTCGTCGCGCGCGAGCACCGCGGCTCCACGCACCGCGTCGACCTTGGCCCCGTCGGCGAGGAGCGCGCGCGCGGCGGCCTGGAAGGGGTGCGCCAGGTCGCAGGCGTCGAGGTCATGGCCGAGCGTGGGCAGGCCGCAGGCCTCGTGGGTCAGGTCGAGCACGCCGCCGTCGTCGAGCAGCGCGCCGGGGCGAGGGGCGGGGGAAGAAGAGGTTGAGAAGGCGACGAGTTTCACGAGGGGCTCCGGAAGGGGGGTGCGCCAGCGAACCCGCTCGCTGCGTCGATGGCAAGCGTCGCGCGGTGGAGGCTCAGGCCTCGGGCAGGTCGCGCGCGTCCAGCTCCCCGGCTTGGCGCAGCGCCGCAAAGCGCCGCAGCGTCTCGCCGACGCCGGCTTCGAGCGACGTGTCGGGGAGCCCGGGGAAGTCCCGGTGGATGGCGCTGCCGTCGAGCTGCGTGGGGATCGCGAGGACGGGGCCGTCGACGCCGAGGCTGCCCTTGGCGGCCGGGTGCAGGCGCTCGATCGTCTCGACGATGTCGGCGACCTGGACGGCGTCGCCGTGGAGGTTGTACACCTTGGCGCCGTCGCCGGAGCGCGGCGCGTCGTCGGCGCAGCGGACGAACGCGGCCGCGGTGTCGGCGACGTAGTTGAAGTCGGTCACGCCGCGGAACCCGATGGTGTAGGGCCGTCCGAGCACCGCGGCCTTCATCGCCGAAGTGGGGCCTGAGGTCATGCCCTGGTCGCGGCCGACGCCGTAGACCGTGAGCGGCCGCAGCCCGACGCTCGGGACCCCGTTGTCCTGCCAGTAAATCCGCGCCGTGCCTTCGTTGGCGCGCTTGTAGACGCCGTAGTGCGTGGTCGGCGCGCAGGCGGCTTGCTCGTCAGGGGCGGCCTCGCCGGGCTCGGGCGGGCCGAAGACGGCGGCGCTGCTGGCGTAGACCATGCGGGCGCCGCACGCGCGCGCGGCTTCGAAGCAGTGGATGGTGCCGACGACGTTCACCTGCGCGCCCAGCGCCGGATCTGCCTTGCAGAACGGCACCTGCAGCCCGGCGAGGTGCACGATCGCGCGAGGCGACGCCGCGTCGGCGGCGCGCGCGACGGCGTCCTTGTCGGTGATGTCGCCGGTGACGAACTGCACGCGGTCGAAGGCGTCGCCGTCGAGGATGTCGCGGAGGCGACGTGGGTCCCCGCCGACGTCGAACACGACCGGCGTGTCGCCGCGGTCGACGAGGTGCTTGACGACCCAGGCGCCGATGCAGCCGAGCGCGCCAGTGACGAAGTAGGTGTTGCTCATGTCGGGAAGGGAGTTCTAGCAGGAACGCGCCGGCGGCGCCCGTCGGCTACCATCTCGGGATGCTCAGATGCCTTGCGCTGTCTTGTTCGCTCGCGCTGCCTAGCATGGCGCAGACCGTGACCGGGTTCGTGGACAAGGTGATCCAGCTAGACGGCGAGGCCTACCGCTACCAGGTCTACCTGCCCGCTGGCTACGACGCGGGCAAGCCGTGGCCCGTCATGGTGTTCCTCAACGGCAAGGGGGAGTGCGGCCGGGACGGTAAGAAGCAGGTCTCGGTCGGGCTGGGGACCGCGCTCCGCCGCGCGCCGGAGCGCTGGCCGTTCGTCGTCGTCTTCCCGCAGAAGCCAGAGTCGGAGACCCAATGGGGGGACCACCAGGCGCTCGTGCTCGCGACGCTCGCGGCGACCGAGAAGGACTACGCGATCGACCCGCAGCGGCGCGTCCTGACCGGCTTGTCGCAGGGCGGCTCGGGCTCGTGGCAGATCGGCAGCGCGCACGCGAAGCTGTGGCGCGCGGTCGCGCCGATCTGCGGCTACCGCGCAGGAGACTGGAGCGTGAAGGCGCTCGCGGAGACGCCGGTCTGGGCCTTCCACGGCGACGCCGACGGCGTGGTGCCGCTGCGCGCATCCGAAGAGCTATGCAACGAGCTCCGTGAGGCTGGCGGCGCGCCGCGCTTGACGGTCTATCCCGGCGTGCAGCACAACTCCTGGGACCGCGCCTATCAGGAGTCGCCGTTGGCAGAGTGGTGCCGGTTGGCGCTGCGTGAGCCGCTCGGCGCGCAGCTGCTCGCGGACCATGCAGGGGTGGCGACGACGCTCACGCTGCGCGCCGGCGCGCGTTCGCGGGTGTTGCAGGGTGACGCGGCGTGGAGCGCGGCGCAGCGGCTGCTGCGCGCCGGCGCGATGGACGCGCTGCGCGCCGAGGCGGCCGAGGAAGACGCCGCGGTCAGACTGCACCTAGCGGCGCGCGGCGCGTCCGTCGCGTGGAGCCGCTACGCGAGCTTTGAGCCGAAGACGGCGGCGGCCGAGGCCATCGAAGACGCGATCCAGGCGACCGCCTCGGCTCAGCGCAGGCGGTAGAAGCGCGCCGCGTTGCCGCCGAACAGCTTGGCGCGCTCGCCCTCAGAGAGCGCGCCAGCCCAATCGTCGACGAGCTCGTAGACGTCGCGGTAGCTGTCTGTCGCGAGCAGCGCGACCGGCCAGTCCGAGCCGAACATCAGCCGGTCGGCCCCGAACGCGTCGAGGGCATCGTCCATATAGGCCCGGAAGTCATCCGGCTGCCACGCGTTCCACTTCGCCTCGGTGACCATGCCCGAGACCTTGCAGAGCACGTTGTCGAACTGAGCGAGCTGGCGGAAGCCGTCCTGCCAGTTGTCGGTTCGCTGGCCGGCGATGTCTGGCTTGGCGAGGTGGTCAAGCACGAACGGTTGGTCTGGCAGCGCCGCGACGAACGCGACCGCTGCGTCGAGCTGCCTCGGGTAGATGAGGATGTCGTAGACGAGGTCGCGCGCGGCGAGCTTGCGCACGCCGGCCTGG
>JAYYEE010000138.1:0-2945 GCA_036160175.1 Planctomycetota bacterium | reverse complement strand
TGACGTAGCGGTACTCCCAGCGCGGCTTGTCGTCGCAGAACAGCACCCGAATGCGCTCGTCGTTGACGCGGAGGAAGCGCACGTCCTCGTTGTCGTCGACCTGTGACTCTTCGTCTTGCGGCGCGAGCGTAAACTTCAGGGTCCAATCGCCGGCCTCTGGGAAGGCGTGGGTGATCCGCAGCTTGGTGGCTTCGCCGGTCGCTGGGAGGACGTCGTTTGCGGTTGCCAGCGGCACAAACGGGCCGCCGTCGCGGCTCCCTCGCAGCTCGACGCGCGCGGGCTCGCCTGGGAGCCCCTCGGCGCGCAGCGTGACGTCGAAGGCGACCTGCTCCTCGCGCAGGGCCTCCTTGGGGCCTGGCGGACCGACGATCCAAGCGTTGCGCGGCGGCTCAGGGTCGCCGACCCCGACGGTGTGAAGGGGGACGCCGCGCAGCCCGTATTTCTTGGCGACCTCGACGGGGTCGAGGCCAGCGTTGCTCTGGCCGTCGCTCACTAGGATGACGGCGTCCAGGTTGCCGCCCGCGGCAGACTGTAGGTGCAGGTCGAGCCCGTCACCGAGCGCCGTACGATTTCCGCGGGCTGTGACTTCCTTCAACGAGCGGATCGGCGTTGGCTTCCGGTCTACTCGGAACAAGCGGACGTCGTGCGTCTCGCGCAGCCGCGGCAGCATGCCGTCGTCGGCCTCTAGCACCGCCTGGACGAGCTCGGCGCGCGTCATCGCGCCGAGCTCACCGCTGACTCGCTTTCGAAGCGTTTCACGTTGTTCTTCCGACGGATAACGGTCCATGCGCGCCATCGAGGCGCTGTCATCGACCAGCACGTGCACCTGGTTGCGCGTCTTGCGGAACGTGGTCACCTCGAACGCAGGTTGGAACAGCAGCAAGAGGCAGAGCGTGACCGCCAGCCACCGGAGCGCTGATAGCGCCAGGCGGGTGCGCGGCTCGAGGCGCTTGAGGCCGCTGTAGCTCCACCAAGCGAAGGCGAGGGTCGCCGGGAAGATGACGAGGGCGAGCACCCACTCCGGCGGCATGTTCAGGAATCGAAACGTATCCTTGACGTACGTCGAGTTCTCCGCCGCAGCGCCTTGCGGCGCGAGGTCCTGGATGGTCATGCGCTGCACGTCAGCTCCTCCTCGCCGCGACGTGGCGCGCCAGCGCAGCTTCACCGAGCACCAAGAGCAGGGTCAACAGCAGCAGGCTCGGGCCGAAGTCGCTCTCGTCAGCGTCGTCCGCCGCGCTGGCGGCTGCTGGGAGCGCGTCGAGGACTCGCTCGACGCCGAGGGCCGCCTGGACCTCTGCGTGAGAAGGGTAACGCAGCTCCCCGTCAGCGGGGTCCACGTTGACGGCGAACGGGAGGCTCAGCTGCTCGCGGCCGCTCTCTCGGTCGAGCGCGAGCTCGACAGTGTAGAACCCCGCGAACGCGGTCTCCGTGAAGGCCGGCAGGGCAAAGCGTCCGCCCGGAAGGGCCTTGCCAGCCTCTGCGACCGGGGTTCGCGGGCGGCCATCGCGCGCCGCGCGCGTAACTTCGATGTCGAGCGGGCGAGCCTCGAGCGAGCAAGAGAGCGCGCCGCCGACGTCGACTGCGAACGGGTCTACGGCCGGCAGGGCGAGCCACTTCACGATGCCGTGCAGCAAGGGGAAGGCGACGAGGGGGTCGTCGAGGCGGTTCCAGCGTTCGGCGTCGTACTCGCTGCCGATCGGCGAGGTCAGAAAGACCGCCTGTCCTTCACCGAACGGCTGGCTGACAAACAGCGGCGTCTGTTCCGCGTCGGAGACCCTCAGCGCGACCGCCGCTGCGTCCGCGAGGGAGTCTGCCGCGACGCCGTGCCACCTCCACAGGGGGATCGCCTGCAGGATCTCGCGGTAGACGTCTTCCTCGAACTCCCGCAGCAGCGGGTGCTGACGGTCGACGATGATGGGCGCGCGCACCGTTGAGCTGCCGGGCGCCCCGCCGAGCGGCTGCACCAAGCGGAAGGGCATCGGGCCGTCGCCGGCGGCATAGAGGTGGAGGTTGTACGATTCTGGCTCGCACTGCGGGCCGAATTGGAACAGCACGCCGCGGCCCGCTCGCAGCGCGTCGCTGAGCGCAGTGGCTGCGCGGTTGTTCAGGCGCTCCACGTCGGCGAGCACCACGACGTCGTAGTCGCCCGGCGCGGCTTGACCGCCTAGGAGCGAGACGATGTCTACGACGTCCACTGCGAACGTCGGCAAGACGTTCTCGTCGGGGTCGAGCATCGCTTGCCAGAGGTAGGCGTAGCTCTTGAGCGGGTCGCCGCCGTCGCGCCCGTCGACCAGCAAGATGCGGATGCGGTCGCGCACCTCGACAGTAAGGAAGCGCTGGTCGTCGGCCGCGAGCGCGTCCTGGCTCAGGGCCGCTCTGACGCGCCGCTTCCCCGGCGTGCGGAAGGTGATCTGAAAGTCCGCCTCGCCCTCTGCGCCGGCAGGGACCTTGATGACCTTGGGGGTCGGCTCGCCGCCGTCGACGTCGACGGTCACCTCGCAGGTCGCCTCGGCGGCGCCGAGGTTGCGAACGGTGGCGACGACCTCGGCAGGGGCCTTCTGCACCGCGGCTGGATCGGTCAGCCGGACGTCGGTGATCTGGACGTTATCGACGCCGCCGCCGGCGCCGGTCGCGATCGGTCCCGTGTCGATGACGTGCAGCTGCAGGCCGTCGTTCGCTCGCAGCTCGTCGAAGAGGTCGCGGAGCGTGTCCTGGAGCTCTGGGCCCTGGGCGTCATCAGGATCACGGATTGCGTCGCCTAAGGCGCGCGCTTGCAGGTCGGTGAGCACGTAGACCTGGGTCAGCGGGTCCTTGGACTCCTCCAGGCTGTCCAGCACCTGCGAGACCGCCTCGCTCAGAGCGGACGCGGCGTCGTCGGGCTTGGAGTACCGCAGCCCCGCCGCGCGCGCGGCCGCCGGGTTAAGGTCGGCGCGGACGAGGAAGCG
>JAYYEE010000137.1:0-3966 GCA_036160175.1 Planctomycetota bacterium | reverse complement strand
CCGCCGCGCCGTCCATACCCGTATCGTAGCCGGTTGTGCGAGCAGCTTGTCACACTCGTTGGTCAACCCCGCGCAAGCGCTCAGCGATCCGCAGAAACGGGACGATGAGGCCGCGCCCGCAATCCGGTCAGAACTTCCGGGCTCACGACCCCGCCAAGAACCCCCGCAGCGTCGCAGCTGGGAGGTCCGCCCCCGTGAACAGGCTCAGCTGCGCGCGCGCCTGCGCCAGGAACATCTCAATGCCGGGCACCACGGAGGCGCCCGCAGCGGCGCATTCAGACAACAGCGTGGTGACGTTCGGGCGATAGACGAGGTCGTGGACGATCACGCCTTCGCCAGGGCGGTAGCCAGGGACGAGGCGCTCCTCAACACCTCGGCTGACCCCGCCGACTGGGGTCGCGTGGACCACGACCTGCGGCGCCAGCTCGGCCAAGACCGCCTCGCTGAGGCTCCCGAGCGCGAGCGCGTGCACCTCCGCGAACGAACGCGCCTGCTCATGCGATCGCGCCAACATGGTGACCTTGAAGCCGAGCTGCTGCAGAGCGATCGCCGCAGCGCGCGCCGCGCCGCCAGCGCCGAGCACCGCCGCGGGCGCGCCGTCTCCGACCGCGCCCGCGGACGCGAGCGCGTCGCGGACGCCAAGGACGTCGGTGTTCTCACCGACGAGGCCGCCTCCCGCCGCGGGGACCAGTGTGTTCACTGCGCCCACCGCCGCTGCCTCATCGCTGACGTGCACGCACGCGTTGAGCATGCGCTCCTTGAACGGCGCCGTCACAGACAGCCCGCCGAACCGCTCCGTCGGCAGCATCGAGAGCACCGACTCAGGGCGCGACGTCTCAAGCGGCAAATACACGCCGTCCACCCCGAGTCGCCGCAAGGCTCGGTTGTGGAGCCACGGCCCCAACGAGTGCAGCGCGGGGTCCCCGAGCAGACCAAACCACCGCGTGTCTTCGCCCAGCGTCTTGCACCGGTAGAGCCCCGCGAGCGCTGCGACAGACGGCTGCCCGGGCGCCGTCGGCTCGCTCGGATCGAGCGCGCCGTAGACGAGCGGGGCGCCCATCGCGGCTGCCATCAAGCGAGTCGGCCACGCCGTTCGCCCCATCGCGAACGCCGTCGTCGGATGGGTCGCCTGGTCGGTGCTCTCCAGCAGCCGCAGTACCGGCGCTGCGTCCGCGAGGTCGTGCGCAGTCACGACGATCTTCGCGACGCTCCCTGGCGCCGCGAGCTCGTGCTGGATGCGTTCGAGCTCCTTGGGCACGCCCGTGAAGCTGTGAAACGATCGCACGCGGAGCTTCAAGCCGGTCTGCCCCACAGGCGGCGACCAGGTCTCCCAGTGCTCCAAGTCAACGCCTTGCGCGCCCGCGCGCAAGGCGTAGGACAACAGCTCGCGGCGCGCAGCGAGCGTGCCGCGGTATTCGCCGCCGTCTTCGTGGGTGCGGCACGCGACCAGCACTGGGAGCCCGATCCCACCGATCACCGCGCCGAGGTCTTGCGCCGCCGGCCACGCGTCCAGCCGCAGCTCGACCCAATCGGCGCCGAGCATCGCGGCCCGGCGCGCGTCGCGGCGGACCTGCTCGGCGCTGCGCGCGAAGACGCTGGCAACGAGCTCGGCCATCAGCGACCGCCTCGTTCAGAGCGTGCTTCGAACTCGTCTAGCGCCTGCGTGAGACGCGCGGCCGCCTCCTGTCCGAGGCCCTGATCGGTCGCGAGCTGCAGCGCGATTCGCGAGAGCTCGCAGTAGACCCCGGCGGCGTCCGAGGCGCCGCGGACCAGCGCGCCCAAGTGCGCTCGGACGGTGCCGTCATCGCCGCGACGCACCGGCCCAGAGAGGGCTCGCGCGGCGCCGTGGCGGTGCGCACCTTCTACGACTGCCTGCATCAACGCCGCCGTTACGCGCGATGCGCTCGCCGAGTCAAGTCCTCCGGCGGCCAACAGGGCGCGCTGAGCGACATCGAAGAGGGCCGTCGCGCCGTTCGCAGCGATGGCGCACGCAGCGTGATAAAGCGGGCGGTCCTGATCGCTGCAGACGATCGGATCCAGCTCAAGCATCCGCGCGAGGCGCAGGAGCAGCGACAGGCTCCGCGCTTCACCCTGCACGAGCACCGGCGCGCCAGCGGCCGGCTCGACGTCGACGGAGCCGGGGAAGGGCGCGAGCGGGTGCAAGGAGCCGACCCGGCATCCGATCGACCTCGCTGGCTCCAACGCCGCGAGGTCGTGGCGACCGCTGGTGTGCAACCACAGGCTGCAGCGCCGCCCGCCCGCGTCCGCCGCCGCCGCGACGGCCTCGCCCAGCTCACCGTCTCCGACGGCGAAGATGACGCAGTGCGCGCGCGCTAGCGCTGGCCAGTCCAGCGCGTCGCCGCATCCCAGGGCTGCCACGGCGCTCCGCGTCCGCTGCACGTCTCGCCCCACGAACCCCAGCACATCCGCCGACGCCGCGCGGAGGCGCCGCGCGAAGCAGGTGCCGACCCTCCCTGGCCCGACGATGGCGATCCGAACTGGCATGCGGCAGCTAGGTTACCGCATCCACCGCGCAGCAGGGCCGACGAACTCCGCCCTCACGCCTACGCACCGGCCTCACCCTCGACGTCGGCTCGCTGACGCCTTCTTTGGCGCTCCTCTTGGCGGCGCGCTAGCTCCTCCACGTATTCGTCGTCGACGACCTCGCTGAGCTGATCGAAGTCTTCGAACGACTTGGGCCGGTAGCTCTCACCCGCGGCGTTGGCAGCCTCGACCTCCTCCGCGTAGGCGCGCACCACCGCCTTGTGCACCTCGATGCGGGTCGAGCTGTTGATCGGGTGCGCGAGGTCGGCGTGCAGCCTCGCGCGGCCGCGCTCATCGCGCGGCGCCCGCTCAGGGTCCAGCCGGGCGCCACAGTGGTTGCAGAAGCTCGCGCGCAAGTGATTCTTGTGGTGGCAGCGCGAGCAGTGGTCCGACAGCTTGCGCGACGGCATCGCGACGAACGGCCCCCGCGTCCCCTCGATGATCTTGAGGTCACGGATCACGAAGGCGTCGTCGATCGTCACGCTGCAGTAGGCCTTGAGCTTGTTCCGCGGATCAGCCGTAAGCTTGATGCGCACCGCCGTGACCTGGAATCGCCGCTTAGGTGAATCGCCGTCGCCGCTGACTAGGTCGCGCATGACCGTCTCCGTGTTGTGGGGCAAAGCACGCGAGCGACGAGCTCGCGCAGCCGTCAAGCGGGAGGCGGTTGCCGCAAGGTGTCAGGCAGCGCGTCCGAAGGTGACGCAGCGGTCGCCAGGCTCGCGCTGCGGGTAACCATGAACGCGACGTCGCGGTGCTCGGTGGCCGCGAGCGCGGCCTGCAGCTCGCGCTCACAGCGCGCCGCGCTCTCCGCGTCGGCGGTTCGAACGTAGAGCGTCGAACCGCTGCCCGTCATACGCACGCCCTCATAGCCCGCCCTCGCGACCGCGGCGCGCAAGCGACCAAGTTCGGGTCGCAGCTGCTCTGCCGCCTGCTCAAGTTGGTTGTAGAGCACGTATGCCATGCCAGCATCCCGGCCCTCCCAGGCCGTATTACGTGGGACAGTATCCGCGTAACTGCCTACTTCCAATAGACGCGCGTGGATTTTGTAGACCTCAGCGGTCGGGCAGCCATACGGAGGCAGCAGCAGCACGAAGTGCGCGTGAACATGCTCCAACGCCGACAGCTCCTCACCGATGCCGAGCCCCCGCTGGGTCCCCGCGCGCAAGAAAAACGGGACATAAGCGCCGAGGCGGACGGCCAAGCGGGCGAGCTCGTCCACGCGCATCGGCGCCCCGACGAGCTCGTTCGCGAGGCGCAGCGCGGCCGCGGCGTCGCTGCTCCCGCCGCCGAGACCGCCGCCGCTCGGAATGCGATTATACAAGCAGACGTGGAAACCATCGCGGTGACGGATCGCCGCGCGAAACGCCTCGAGCGCTTGGACCGCGAGGTTACTGCCGTCGGCGGGCACCTCAGACGCGCCAT
>JAYYEE010000136.1:0-6553 GCA_036160175.1 Planctomycetota bacterium | reverse complement strand
CACCCGATGATGACGAAGCGCCAGTATCTCCGCTTGATGCGTGATCAGCGCCGAAGCGTCGCCGACCACCCATAAGCACGCCGGGCGCCCGTTTCGGGCGCGGCGATCCCGCGGCTTAGGGCCACCACTCGGTCGCGCGCGCACGCACCGCCGCGGCGATCTCGTCGCGCACCGTACGGTAGACGTCGAGGTCGCCGCCGAAGGGGTCGGCGATGTCTCCGCCGTCCGGGCGCAGCAACTCGACTCGCTCCGCGAGCTCCGGGGCCTGGGCCAACAGCGCGCGGCGGTGGTTCTCACCGAGGCAGTAGACCTTCAACGCGCGGGCGCACATTGCTGGGTCGACCGGATGGCTCACGTGGTCAGATAAGTCGAGCCCGGCCTCCGCGCCGGCCTCAGCGCTGCCGTCGCTGGCGCCCATGCCCGGCATCGTCGCCGTGCCGGCGCTCGCGAAACGCAGCCCGCGCGCGAGCACCTGGTCCTCCGGGACGCCCATCGCTTGAGCCGTGGCTTGGCGCGCGAAGCGTTCGGCCAGCGGCGAGCGGCACGTGTTGCCGGTGCAGACGAACAGCACGACGTCGGCCGCCGTGTTGAGCACCTCGTCGCGCGATAAGATGCCCTCGCGCAGGACCTCTAATTCGCCGCCCACAGCTCGAACGATCGTCGACGCGGCCCCGATCGGCGACAGGCCATCGTCAACCAGGAGATCGACGTCGTCCGCGCACGCGGCGGCGATCTCTTCAGGGTCGACCATCGCCTCGCCTTCTGGCGGCGCGACGCTGGTGATCCAGACCGGCTCGCCGCACGCGCGGATCACGTCCCGCGTGAAGGAGTGGGCGGGGACGCGCAGCCCGACCGTCTCCTCTCCTTCGGCGCGCCTGAGGATCAGCGTGAGCGGGCCGGGCCAGTAACGCTCGATGAGTCGCTCCGCGCCTGCGTGCACGCGCACGTCGAGCGCGTCGAGGTCCCCGGCGTCCGCCAGGTGCAGCGTCAGCGGCGCGTCGCCGCTGAGGCCGCGCCAACGGCGCGCGCGCCCGCCTGCGGCTCCGTGCCCCGGCAGCGCGGCGAGGCCGTAGACGGTCTCGGTCGGCAGCACGCACAGCTCGCCGCGCCGAAGCGCGGCGACGAGCTCGGCGCGCAGCGCGGCCTGGTCAGCGTCCGCCAGCGCCGTTCGTTGCAAGGGCATAGCCCGACCTTAGCCGCGAAGCAGCTCCGCGGAAACCGTGCCGGGGGGGAGCTTTCGACGTCTCGGGCATCTATCCTGCTCGGCCCGATGGTGAATCAGGAGCGCGAAGAACGGCTGTCCAGGATCCGGATGCAGCGGCTTGCCCAGCTCGGCACGCTGCTCGCCGGCTTCGCGCACGAGGTCCGGAACCCGCTCAGCACCATCGGCCTCAACCTGCAGCTGGTGCTGGAAGACTTCCGTGACGCGGAGACGGCGCGCGACAAGCGCACCAACAAGCGGCTCTCGACGGTCGAAGCTGAGGTGCGGCGACTGCAGTCGATCCTCGAGAGCTTCTTGAGCTTCGCGCGCGCGCCCGAGCCGAACCTCGTCGACGTTGACTTGAACCAGCGCCTCCGCAAGCTCGTGGACCTCCATGATCTCGAGATGAAGGAGGCAGAGGTGTCGCTGCGGTTCTACCCCGGCGCAGACGTGGGAGAGGTGGCGTGCGACTGGGATCACGTGCAGGGCGCGGTGGGCAACTTGCTCCGCAACGCCAAGGACGCGACGCCGCCGGGCGGAGAGATCCTGGTCTCGACGCGTCGCGACCAGGATCATGTCACGGTGCGCGTCACCGACACCGGCGAGGGGATCCCCGCGGACCAAGCCGCGCGCGTCCTGGAGCCCTACTTCAGCACGAAGAAGGGCGGCACCGGCCTCGGGCTGCCCACCGCGCGTCGCGTGGCGGAGGAGCACGGCGGCACGCTGACGCTCCAGTCTGAGCCTGGCAAGGGCACCCAGTTTATGCTGCGTCTGCCTGTCCGCGGCGTTGACCAAGTGCGAGAGAAGCCATGAGAGTGAACCCGATCCTGGTCGTCGACGACGACGACGCGCTGCGCGAGGCGTTGGTCGAAGCGCTTGAAGTGCTGCCAGTCGAGATCACCGTCGCGGCCGGCGGCGCGGAGGCCGTCGGGTTGCTGCAGGAGCGCCGCTTCGCCGTGGTCGTCACGGACCTCGTCATGAAGGGCACCGACGGCTTCGCCGTGCTGACCGCAGCGAAGGAGACCTACGCGAACTGCCGGGTCGTGATGCTGACCGGTCACGGCGGCCGAGAGGTCGCGGTCCAGGCGATGGAGCAGGGGGCGACTTACTACGTCGAGAAGCCCGTCGACCTCGCAGACCTGCGCGCCAAGGTGAAGAAGTCGCTGGAAGACCACGACAAGGACGTGGCCTACGACGACCTGAAGGGGCAGATGGAGCGCGCCTACGGGATCGCGGGCATCGTCGGCCAGGACCCGAAGATGCAGCGGACGCTGTCGCTGGTCCGGCAGATCGCGGGCACCGCCGCCTCGGTGCTGATCCTCGGGCCGTCAGGGACGGGCAAGGAGCTGATCGCGCGGGCGGTGCACAACCTGTCGCCGCGCAAGGACCGCCCGTTCGTCGCGATCAACTGCGGCGGCCTCTCCGAAGGCACGATCGAGTCGGAGCTCTTCGGTCACGTGAAGGGGGCCTTCACGGGGGCCGTCGGCGACCGCGAGGGCAAGTTCGAGTATGCAGACGGCGGCACGCTGCTGCTCGACGAGGTCGGCGAGATGCCGATGCAGACGCAGATCAAGCTGCTCCGCGTGCTCGAAGAGCGCGCGGTGACGCGGCTAGGCGACAACCGTGACCGACCGGTCGACGTGCGCGTCCTCGCCGCGACCAACGCGGACCTGCTGCAGAAGGTGCAAGACGGGACGTTCCGGCAGGACCTCTACTTCCGCTTGAAGGTCGTCACGATCGACCTGCCGCCGCTGTGCGAGCGCCGCAGCGACATCAAGCTGCTCGCCCATCACTTCCTCGAGCACTTCACCAAGCTGCACAGCAAGCACGTCGACTCGATCGACCGCGACGCGCTGGTCGCGCTGGTGCAATACGATTGGCCGGGCAACGTCCGCGAGCTGCGCAACGCCGTGGAGTCGATGGTGGTGCGGGCCAAGGGCAACATCCTCACGCGCGGCGACCTGCCGCCCGAGATCTGGGCGCCGCTGCCGACAGACCAAGACGGCTGGCAGTTCCTCGCGGGCCGCACCTGGCAAGAGGTCGAGCAGCATCACATTCGGGTGTCGCTGGAGCTGTGCGGCGGAAATCGCCAGAAGGCCGCCAAGGCTATGGGGCTCAGCGAGCGCACGCTCTATCGCAAGATCAAGGAGTACGAGCTCTAAGCCGGCCTACGCGCTTGCCGCGGGTCGGTCCCGGCGCCTAACATTGCGGCGCACATGAGCGAATCCGGGAACAAGCCTGCCGTGCAAGACGGCCTCGCGTTCGAGCGTCCGCTCAACGAGCTCCAGACGAAGATCGACGAGCTCCGCGGCCTCAACAGCGACTCACACCTCGAGCTGCAGGGAGAGATCGAGCTGCTCGAGGAGCGGCTCAAGACCCAGACCGAGGAGGTCTACGCCGGCCTGTCGCCGTGGGAGCGCGTCAACGTCGCGCGCCACGCGGACCGCCCGCTGACCCAGGACTACATCACCAACATGCTCGACGACTTCGTCGAGCTGCACGGGGACCGCCTCTACGGCGACGACCGCGCGATCGTGACCGGGCTCGCGACGATGGGCGAGCATCGCTTCCTGCTCGTGGGGCACCGCAAGGGCAAGACGGTCAAGGACCGGCTCGCCTGCAACTTCGGCTGCGCCCACCCTGAGGGCTACCGCAAGGCGCTCGAGAAGATGAAGCTCGCGCAGAAGCTGAAGCTGCCGATCATCACCTTCATCAACACGCCGGGCGCGTACCCAGGCATCGGCGCCGAAGAGCGCGGCCAAGCCGCTGCGATCGCGCGCAACATCCTCGAGATGTTCGCGATCGAGGTGCCGATCATCTCGCTGGTCATCGGTGAGGGCGGCTCCGGCGGCGCGCTCGGCATCGGCGTCGGCGACCGCGTCGGCATGATGGAGAACAGCTACTACTCGGTGATCTCTCCCGAGGGCTGCGCGGCCATCCTTTGGAAGAGCGGCGAGAAGGCGCCCGAGGCCGCGCAGGCGCTCAAGCTCACCAGCAAAGACCTGCTGCGGCTTGGCCTCGTCGACCAGGTGGTCCCGGAGCCGCTCGGCGGCGCGCACCGCGACAACAAGGGCGCGATCGCCCTGGTCCGTGAGCAGCTCGAGTCCTGGCTCGTCGAGCTGAAGGCGCTGCCGACGAAGGAGCTGATGGAGCAGCGCTACCACAAGTTCCGCCACATGGGCACGCCCGTCGAGGTCTAGCCGCCGCGGCAGTTCGCCCGGGCGCCGAGCCCGAGCGGCGGACTCCGCGGAGTCTTTGTCGCGCCGGGGCGTCGTAGGGGAGTCCCGACAAGACCCGCGAACGAACAAGACATGAGAACGATCCTGCTGATTTCGGCGCTCCTCTCCTCGACGGCCCTCGCGCAGGCGCCGAAACCGACCCCGAAGGCGGAGGGGCAAGCGACGCCCAGCGGCGCGTCGAAGTGGGTGCAGCAGCTCGGCAGCGATCGCTACCGGGAGCGCCTGGAGGCGGAGAACGAGCTGCGAAAGCTCGGCGAGGCCGCGCGCGGCGAGCTTGAGCGGGCCGCTGAAGACGACGACGACAGCGAGGTCCAGTGGCGCGCCAAGCGGCTCCTGCGGCAGCTCCAGCGTGGGCCGACGCCAGCGGGGCCTGAGCGCGGCGGGCTGGTCGAGCGGCGCCGCGGCGGCGACGCCGACCGGGCGGCGCCCGAGATCGTCGAGCGTCGGAGCGGCGCGCGGCAGGGCCGCGTCGACGACGTGCGCCGTGAGTTCGACCGGATCTTCCAGCGCTTCGAGGACATGGGCTTGGACGTGCCGAGCCGCAGGTTCTTCGACGACCCCTTCTTCCGGGATCTCCGCTCGCAGATGGATGGGGACGTCGCGATCGACGGCTCGAGCCAGAGCCAGAGCATGAGCGTGCAGGTCGGCCCGGGCGGCGTGCGCGTCGAAGTCGTCGAGCAGGGCGAGGACGGCAAGCCCGAGACCAAGGTCTACGAAGCGCCGGACATGGAGACCTTTCAGAAGAACCACCCCGGCGTGCTCAAGGGCGGGGGCGTGGGCCTCGGGCTCGGCGGGCGCATGCAGGAGCAGATGGACGTGCTGCGCGGGCGCGTCGGCGGGCTCCAGCGCGGCTTCGACTGGGACATCGCGCGCCCTCGCGTCCTCGAGCTGCCCCAGGCCGGCGCTACGCGGGACGCCGCGCCTGGGCGCGGCCGCGTCCTCGGGGTGGTCGTCAAAGCGATCCCCGACGCCGTCCGAGCGTACCTCGAGCTCGGCGGGCGAGGGCTGATGATCGAGCGCGTGCAGGAAGGCTCGCTGGCTGCGGCGTGCGGTCTGCGCGCCAATGACATCGTGCTGGAGGTCGGCGGCCGTGAGGTCGCTTCGCCCGCGGACGTCGCCGTAGCCCTCGGCGGGATCAAGAAGGGCGCGAAGGTCCGGGTGGCATTCCTGCGTAAGGGCGCGCGGCTCGTCGCGGAGGCCGACAAGCAGCACGACGCCGCGGCCGCGCCATCAGCGCGTGAGCCGCTGCGCGAGCGCAAGTAGCGCCGCGCGCCGCTCGTCAGACCTGCGCTTCGCGCAGGCGCAGCTGGCCGCAGGCGGCCGACCGGTCTGCGCCGCGCTGGCGTCGCACGGTCACGTTCAGGCCGCCCTGCCGGAGGTGCTCGGCGAAGGCGTCGACCCGCGCGGACGCGGGGCGCGCGAGCCCGTGCTGCTCGACGATCTCTTCGACTGGGTTCCAGGGGATCAGGTTGACCGTGCAGGGCATGCCGCGCAGCGCGTCGATCATGGCGTTGGCGTCGGCGCGGCGGTCGTTCTTGCCGTCGAGGAGGACCACCTCGTAGGTGACCTCGCGGCCCTTCTGGCCGAAGTAGGCGTGCGCGGCTGAGACGATCTCCGCGACTGGGTGGCTCGCGGTGGGGACGAGCTCCTTGCGGAGCGCGTCATCGGCCGCGTGGAGCGAGACCGCGAGGTTGTAGCTCGGGTCGGCCGCGGCGAAGCGCTCGAGCTGCTTTGGGTAGCCGGAGGTGCTGACGGTGATCCGCCGCGCGCCGAGGCCGATGCCGTCTGGGTCGTGGATTCGCTGCAGCGCGGGCAGCAGGCCGTCGAGGTTGAGCATCGGCTCGCCCATGCCCATGACGACGAGGTTGGTCAGCTTGCGGCCATCAGCGAGACGCCCCCGCGCGACGAGCACCTGCTCGGCGATCTCGCCGGCGCTCAGGTTGCGACGCACGCCGAACATCCCGGACGCGCAGAACACGCAGCCGACGGGGCAGCCGACCTGCGTCGAGATGCAGAGCGTCGTGCGGTCTCCGTCGGGGATGATGACGCACTCGACGGTGTCGCCGTCTGGGAGCTTCAGCAGCAGCTTCTCGGTGCCGTCGTCCGCGAGGTC
>JAYYEE010000135.1:0-10469 GCA_036160175.1 Planctomycetota bacterium | reverse complement strand
GCGGAGCTGTAGGTCGAAGCGGTCGATCCGGTCTAGCCGCGCGGTCCACTCCTGCGCGGTCGCGACGTCCACCACGAGGGTGTCAGCGAGGCCGGCCGCGACGTTCGGCGGCGGCGCGAGCGCGCCGAGGCACCGCGCCGTGACCGGGCGACCGCCGACCGTGATCGAGAGCGCCTCCCCGACGCCCACGCCGAGTCGATCGAGCAGCGGCTGCGTCGCCAAGAACGTGTCTGGCTCCGTCACCAGCCGACCGACCGGGACCCCGCCAGCGCGTGGCCCGGTCCAAGGACGCAGCTCGACGTCGCCGAAGGGGTCGATGCCGAGCACCCGCAGCGCCGTGTCCGCTTGTGGATCCGACAACCGCGCGATGGCGTGCATCGACGGCGCGACGCCGCGCCCGCCGAGGCGACGACGGAGCGCCGCGTAGGCTGAGGCCGGCATCCCCTCTGGGCCGTTGTTCACGGTGTGCGTCGCGGCGCCCGCGACCGCCTCTACCGCGCGGTCGAAGGCGCGCTCGGCGGTGCTCTGGCTCAGCCGCATCGCGCAGAGCAGGGCGACGCCAGCCGCGATCCCCAGCAGGGTCAGCAGCGTCTGCAGCGGCTTCTGGCGGTGGTGCCGCAAGCCCTGGAGGAGCAGCAGCCTCACGCGTTCTCCGTCGCGGCCTCCTCGACCGCGCGCAGCTGTCCGCCTTCGAGGCGCAGCTGCCGGTCGCAGATGGCCGCGGCCGCGCGGCTGTGCGTCACCAGGACCACGGCGCAGCCTTCCTCGGCGCGCAGCTGCGAGATCAGGTCGAGCACGAGCGCGGCCGCCGCGTCGTCGAGGTTGCCCGTCGGCTCGTCGCAGAGCAGCAGCCGCGGCCGCGACGCGAGCGCGCGCGCGACCGCGACGCGCTGCTGCTCGCCGCCTGACAACACCCGCGGCCACGCGCCGGCGCGGTCGGCGAGGCCGACTCGCTGCAGCAGCTCGGCGACCCGGGCGCGGCTTTCCGACGCGGCGAGACCGGCCAGTTCCATTGGCAGCGCGATGTTCTCTGCGACCGTCAGCGTCGGCAGCAGGTGGAACGACTGGAAGACGAAGCCCAGCGAGCGGGTGCGGAGCGCCGCGCGCGCGCGCTCATCGGCAGACGTCACGTCGAGGCCCGCCGTGACCACCTGCCCCCCGTCCGGCTCGTCGATCCCGGCGATCAGGTTCAGCAACGTCGACTTGCCCGAGCCGCTGCGCCCGAGCAACGCGACCGCCTCGCTAGGCCCGACCTCCAGGTCGACGCCGGACAGGACCGCGCGCGCCGCGCCGCCCTCGTGGACGAGCTTCTCGACCGCGCGCAGGCAGACAACGGGTTCGGGCGTCGGCATGATCAAGATCTTCGCCCGTCCTAGGCGCCCGGGATGCAGACCAATCCAACTAGCCAGCTGACTCGCGGCCCTGCGCGCGCCCCGACCGCAGCGTGTAGAGCCCAGCGCCGACGACCATCGCCGCGCCGAGCGCCGTCACGGCGTCCAACACCTCGTCGAAGGCCACCACCCCGACGGTCGTCGCCACCACCAGCTGTAGGTAGATCAGCGGCTGGATCGCGCTGGCCTCGGCGTAGCGCAGCGCCTGGATGAACAGGTAGTGGCCCAGCATGCTTGAGCCGCTCACCACCGCGAGCAGCCCCAAACCCCAAAGGTCAGGCTGCTCCCAGAAGAACGGCCCGACGCAGCTCATCACGAGCGCGCCGCCGACGCCCGTGTAGAAGAAGCTGGTGCTCGGCCGGTCGTGCGCCGCAACCGTCCTGGTCAGCAGTTGGTAGCTCGCGAACGTGGTCGCGCCGGCCAGCGGCAGCAGCGCCATCGGCTCGAGCACCTGGACGCCGGGGCGGAGGATGATCAACACGCCAGCGAAGCCAATCCCAATCGCGGCCCAGCGACCCCGGCGGACACGCTCTCCGAGGAACAGCCACGAGCCCACGGCGACCATCAGCGTAAACGAAGAAAACACTGCGTGCGTCGTCGTGAGCCCGAGGCTGGCGAACGACTGCACGATCATGCAGACCTGGCCGGCCAGCAGGACGCCGCGGAGCAGCTGCCGCGGTAGATGACGCGTCGCCGCGACCTGACGCAGCTTGCCGCGGTGGACCAGCGCCAGCACCGCCGCGAACGCCCAGTAGCGCACGGTGATCACGAAGAAGACCGAATACTGCTCGGTCAGGTGCTTGCTGAGGCCGTCCTGCAGCCCGAAGACGCTGACCGCCGCGATCGTCAGCAGCGCGCCGAGCTTGGGAGACCGCTGGGTGGGCATGCCGCCACATCAAACGACGACGGCTCGCGTTCTGCCACCTCTTGCGCCGCGATCCGCTGCGCTACTGGATCGAGTAGGCGAACCGCGCGCCGATAAACCCCGCAAAGCTCGGCGTCACGCCGGCAGGCCCCGGGCAGGCGTTCCAGCGGTCGCTCGGGAAGAAGCCGCGGGTTCGCAGCTGCCAACGCTCCATGTCAAAGGTGTTCGCGAGGCCGCTGACTACGCTCTGGTTGCTGGCCAAGAAGTAGCTGGCGCCGACGAACAGCGGCTGCCCCATCGCGCCCGTGTAGGGACCGTAGTCGTAGTCAGTCGTCAGCAGCGAGAGCGGCGCCGAGCCACCCACCGGCGGCAAGTGGGCGCACGCAGCCGGGGTGACGTAGGCCCAGTCAACCGCCGAGAGGATGAGACGGCCCCAATTCCCCTGCCCAAAGGATAGATCCATGATCGCGTCAGGCTCCCAAGCCGCCCAGGTCGAGACCGCGCTGATCGGCATGACCGCGAGGAAGGTGTCAGGCTGCGTCGGATCAGGGACCGCGGACACCTGGTTCCAGTTCGCGGTCATATTGGTCGGCACGCCGTTCACGACGACGCGGTTGGTCTGGGCCTGCAGAGCGCAGGCCGAGAGCAAGAGGAGAGCCAGTGCGATCCTTAGCATCATGACGAGATGAAGCGGGGCAGATACCGTATCCGCTCTGCCTACCAAACCGGCAAGACCGCGGCGCAGCGGCGCAGCGGGCCAGACGCCGTCATGACAAGGATTTCGCATCCTCCGTCTTTGACCTCATCCGGGTTGGATTATTTCTTGTCCTCACATGCGCAACCGCACTCCGCGAACCCAATCAACCATGTCATTGATCACAACATGCTCCTCTCCGCGAACCGGCGCGTCTTGGCTCACCAGCGCGGCGGTCGGCCTCTTGGCGCTCGCTAGCTGCTCGACCGGCCATCACGCCACTGTCGATGGAATGGACGGCGGTACCTGCCCCGTGACTGGCCTGAGAGGCGGGGGCGGGAGCAGCAGCGGCACCGCCGCCATCGAGGAGTCACGCGACGAGAACAAGAACAACCGCGACTGGTGGCCCAACCAGCTCGACCTGCGTCCCCTCCATCAGAACTCGCCGATGAGCAACCCGATGGGCGCGGACTTTGACTACGCGGCGGCCTTCGCAAAGGTCGACCTCGGCGCGCTCAAGAAGGACATCGAGGGCGTGCTCACGACCTCGCAGGCATGGTGGCCGGCAGACTACGGCACCTACGGCGGCCTGATGATCCGCCTCGCATGGCACAGCGCCGGCACCTACCGCTCGACGGACGGCCGCGGCGGCTCAGCCTCGGGCACGATCCGCTTCGCCCCGCTGAACAGTTGGCCAGACAACGCCAACCTCGACAAGGCCCGTCGCTTGCTATGGCCGGTCAAGAAGAAGTACGGCAGCAGCGTCTCATGGGCCGACCTGATGATCCTCGCAGGCAACGTCGCGCTCGAGTCGATGGGCTTCGAGACGTTCGGCTTCGCCGGGGGTCGCGAGGACGTCTACGAGCCCGAGGAAGACATCTGGTGGGGCCCCGAAGGTGAGTGGCTCGCCGACAAGCGCTTCAACGAGCAGCGCGAGCTGCAGAACCCGTTGGCCGCGTCACAGATGGGGCTGATCTACGTCAACCCGCAGGGCCCCAACGGCAACCCGGACCCGCTGCTGGCAGCCAAAGATATCCGCATCACGTTCGGCCGGATGGCGATGAACGACGAAGAGACCGTCGCGCTGATCGCCGGCGGCCACACGCTCGGTAAGGTGCACGGCGCCGCTGACCCTGGCAAATACGTCGGCGTCGAGCCCGAGGGCGCGAGCATCGAGCAGCAGGGCTTCGGCTGGGTGAATGCATACGGCACCGGCAACGGCGGCGACACCATCACCAGCGGCCTCGAGGGCGCCTGGACGTCGTCGCCGGCGGAGTGGTCGCACGGCTACTTCAAGAACATGTTCCGATACGAGTGGGAGCTGACCACCAGCCCCGCCGGCGCCAAGCAGTGGCGCCCCAAGGACGGCAAGCGCAACGTCCCGGACGCGCACGACCCGGACAAGATGCACCTGCCGATGATGCTGACGACCGACCTCGCGCTGCGCTTCGACCCCATCTACGAGAAGATCTCGCGACGCTTCTTGGACGACCCCGACGCCTTCCAAGACGCCTTCGCGCGCGCCTGGTACAAGCTCACGCACCGCGATATGGGCCCCGTCTCGCGGCTGCTCGGCGCCGAGGTCGCGCCTGCGCAGCGCTGGCAGGATCCGATCCCGCAAAGCAAGGTCACCATGACCGACGCCGAGATCGCCGCCGCCAAGCAGGCGATCCTCGCCACCAGCCTCCCGGTCGCCGACCTCGTCTACACGGCGTGGTCCTCCGCGTCGACCTACCGCGACTCGGACAAGCGCGGCGGCGCCAACGGCGCTCGCCTGCGCCTCGCGCCGCAGAAGGACTGGACGGTCAACCACCCGGGTCGCCTCGCGATCGTGCTGCAGAAGCTGGAGCAGCTGCAGAAGAGCATGGCCGCGCTCGGCAAGGAGATGAGCATGGCCGACCTGATCGTGCTCGGCGGCGCTGCCGCGATCGAGAAGGCCGCGGCGGACGCCGGCCACGACGTGACGGTGCCGTTCGCGCCCGGCCGCGGCGACGCCAGCCAGGAGATGACCGACGTCAACTCGTTCGCTTGGCTTGAGCCGGCCCAGGACGGCTTCCGCAACTACGTCGGCAACGAGGACGGCTACGACGTCCCGACGCCCAAGGAGCTGGTCAACCGCGCCGAGTTGCTCGGTCTGACCGCGCCAGAGATGACCGTGCTCGTCGGCGGTATGCGCGTGCTCGACGCCAACTTCGCGCAGAGCCGCCACGGCGTGCTCACCGACAAGCCCGGCCAGCTGAGCAACGACTTCTTCGTCAACCTGCTCGACATGGGCACGACGTGGAAGCGCAAGGGCGACCACTACGTCGGCAGCGACCGCGCGACGGGCGCGCAGCGCTGGACCGCTACTGACGTCGACTTGGTCTTCGGCAGCAACTCGCAGCTGCGCGGCATCTGCGAGGTCTACGCCGGCGACGACGCCGAGCATAAGTTCGTCGACGACTTCGTTGCGGCCTGGGTCAAGGTCATGCGCCTAGACCGCTTCGACCTCGACCGCCGCTAGGCGGTCGAAGGCGGCAGGCCGGCCGCAGATCGCGCGCGTCGTGATCGCCCGGCCTGCGCCCGCGGACTACAGTGGCGACCATGCGCGTCGGCATGAACCTGCTGCTGTGGACCACCCACGTCACCCCTGATCACGAGCGCCAGCTCGCCTTCGTCAAAGAGTGCGGCTTCGACGGCGTCGAGATCCCGCTGTTTGAGGGTGAGCCCGAGCACTACGCGAAGGTGGGCGCGCTGTGTGACCGGCTCGGTTTGCAGCGCACCTGCTCCGCTGGGCTCGCCCCCGAGCACGACCCGATCCATGAGGACCCGGCCGTGCGGCAGGCGGCGCTTGCGCGGCTGCGATGGGCGATCGACTGCGCCGCGGCCGCTGGCGGCGACGTGCTGTGCGGGCCGCTGCACTCGGCGTTCAAGGTCTTCCGCGACCGCGGCCCCACCGACGACGAAGTGCAGCGCAGCGCAGACGTGCTCCGTCAAGCCGCCGAGCACGCGCAGCCTTCCGGCGTCCTGCTGGCGCCCGAGGCGCTCAACCGCTTCGAGTGCTACCTGATCAACACCGCGAGCCAGATGCGCGCGCTGGTCGAGCGCGTCGATCACCCCAACCTCAAGGCGCACTACGACACGCACCATATGCACCTAGAAGAGCGCGACGCAGGCGCTGCCGTCGCGCACACTGCGCCGGTGCTCGGCCACGTGCACTTCAGCGAGAACGACCGCGGCGTGCCGGGCAGGGGCCAGGTCGACTGGCAGGGCACGTTCGCTGCGCTGCGCGACTCGCGCTACGACGGCTGGTGCGTCATCGAGGCGTTCTAACGCCTCGACCCCGAGTTCGCTGCGGGCATCCACGGCTGGCGCGACTACTTCGCAGCGCCCGAGGACGTCTGCAGAGAGGGGCTCGCGTTCGTGAAGCGGGGCCTCGCCTGACCGCTCAGCGGCGGAAGCCCTCGAGCAGCCCCTCGACGCGCGCGGCGTCGAAGTTCTTGCCCGGCTTGCCGGCTTGGTTCGCCTGCAGCGCGCTGAGGTCGAGCGCCGCCGACGGCACGCCGGCCTCAGGCACGTCGAGCTTGCTGCACCAGACGATCGCGTTCAGCACGACGGTGCGGAAGTCGCGGTGCCCCCAGTTCCAGTGCACGTGGGCGCCGGTGAAGCCGAAGGCGCGGCCGCCGTCAGGGCGCTGGTAGGCCCAGCCGAGGTGCTGCAGCTCCTGCCGCGCGACGCTCTCGCGGACCGCGTCGTTGCCGCTGTGTGGCCCGTCTCCGCGCTTCATCGTCGCCTGTGGCGCAATCGCGGACAGGATCGGCGTCACGCCTTCGAGGCCCTTCGGAAAGCGCATGTGAAAGTACCACTCGTCGTTGATCGAGAACGGCCGCACGCCCCGGCTGATCGGGTGGCCCGGCAGCCCGCGGAACGTCGCCGTCCAGTGCGGGTTCACCGACCAGTGCGTCTCGAAATAGCCGCCGAGCCACGCGAGCAGGCGATCGCCCGGCGCGCCCTTCGGCACCTCCACGGCGTAGTGTAGGCACACGAGCGACAGCCCGCCGTCCATCAGCGGCTGCAGCTCCGACATGTGGCGCATGAACGGGTGCCGGCCGCCGCCGTCCGCGAAGCAGACCAGCACGTCTGCGCCCGCGAGCGCCTGCGCGTCTTCCGGCCAGCCGACGTGCACCGACGCCTCGATCGGCAGCCCGCTCTGGTTGAGCGCGTCGGCCAGCAGCATGCAGCCGGCGCGGTGCTCGTGAGACGCGTAGCCGTGGCTCGGTCCGCCAGAGACGAAGACGACCTTGCGGGTGCGCGAGAGGTCTTGCTCGACCACCCAGATGTTCCGGTAGGCGACCGGGTTGCCGTGGTCTTGCAGGTAGAGGCCGCCGCCAGAGTCCGACTCCTTGCGCTTGGCCGCCGTGGTCGCGTGCGTCAGCGCGAGGTCGTCATGGACCAAGATGCCGTTGAGGTGCACGGTCATCCGCGCGTCCGCGACCTTCTCGAGGCCGCGCCACTTCGCCGCCGTGAACTGGATGTCGTACGTCTGCCACTGCCCCGGCGGCAAGCACGCATTGACGATCGGGTCGGAGATCGAATAGACGCCGCCGCATTCGTTCTGCTTGCCTGCCAAGCCGAATGAGTCGAGCACTTGGCACTCATAGCGACCCTGCACGTAGACGCCGCTGTTGCCGCGGCCCTGGCCGCGCGCGGCCGGCTGGAAGGGCGTGCGGAACACGAGGTGGATGCGGTGGTCCACGAAGCCCTGCTTGGAGTCGCAGCCAACGGCAAGCAAGCCGCCCTCGAGCAGCTTGCCCCCTTCGAACGCGTCCGCAGACGACCCGTCAAACAGCACGACCGCGCCAGCCGGGGCCGGCGCGCCGAGCGTCGGGCTCTTCCGCGTCACCTTCTCGAGCACGCCTTCGACCCCGCCATCGGGCCCGAGGAACAGCAGCTTGCCGCCGCCGAGCTTCGCCTGACGCTGACCGTCCGCAAAGGTCGCGCCCCCGTCGATCAACGGCGCCACCTTCTCGACGCGCATGCCGCCGCGGCGCCAGCCGGCGCCCGGGAGTCCGCCGAGATGCATAACCATCTTAAGCCGCGGGTTGCTGCCGTCGTTGTCGCAGAGCGCGATGACCTGCGCCCCGATCGGCTGCGCGCCAGGACCGATCGGGTTCAAACCCTTTAGCTCACCGAGGTATTCGCCCTGCGCTGCTAGCAGCGAGGCCTTCTGGTCTTGTCCGGAGACGACGGCGCCGAGCGTCAGCGCGAGCGCGAGCGAGAGAAACGAGGTTCGGCTCATCCCACGATTAGACCCGACCGCCGCCTGAGGCGCCCGCCTACGGCGCCTTCAAGTCGTACAACGTGTCCCCGTCGATATATGGCGTGAGGCGCGCGCCGGCGCGCAGCCGCTGCATCGCTTCCTCGCCGACGAAGAACCCCTGCACTTCGCGCGTCGCGTCACGCAGCGCCGCCTCTAACTCCCGGCGCGCCCGCTCCGCCCACGCGTCGCCGCGCGCGAGCGCGACCTCACCGACGAGCACCAGGCCGGCCCCGAACGCCCCGCCGGGTCGCACCAGCAGGCTCTGCGGGTTCTCTTGGCGGTCGACGATGCGGCGGTCCCCGCCAGCCCGGCGCTCGGCGACGCGCGCGACCGGCGCCGCGTCCGCCGGCAGCAGCAAGTACTGCGGGTTCGTCGCCTCGTCACCGGTCGGCGCCACGCCGAAGCCCTCCGCGCTCGCGGCAGACCCCCAGCGCTCGACGTCGCCGTCCACGAGGCCGTGCCGCACGTAGCAGACCGGGACGCGCGCCTCGAACGTCGCCGCGACCTCCAGCCAATCCGCGCGGGTCAAATAGACCTGCAGGGCGCCGCTCAACGCGGCACCACGACGGTGTAGTAGACCTTGTCTCCCAAGACGCGGCGGCCGCTCGTCGAGCGCACCGTGCTGAGGTCGATCGTGTAGACCTGCGCGGTCACAGGCGCCGCCAGCTGCACGCGGACCAAGAGGCCCTTGGCGTCCGGCGTCGGCTCTCCGGTCGTCTCCTGCCGCTCATCGACCTTGGGCGAGCCGTACGCCCGGTGGTAGCGGTAGCTGTGTGAGCGCACGGTGATCTTCTGCAGGCTCGCTTGGTCCACCGGCTCGGTGAACGCGAGGTTGAAGCCGTTGGCCTGCAGCTGGACGCTAGCGACGGCGAACAGGCCGTGCTCAGGCCCCTTCCACCGCACGCGGACCAGGCCGTCGGAGCCCGCCCAGGACAGGTGGGTCTTGGCCACCCAGAGCGAGCCGTCCTCGGTGAAGACCATCCGGTGGTTGCCGCGGCCGAGCTGCTCGCTCCGCAAGAACGGCACCGCCGCCGCCTGCGAGACCCCCCCGCCGCAATCCGGCAGGAGCCGGACCAGCGACTGCTGGTTCATCTCGCCGATCAAGGTCTGCCCGGCGAGCGGACCGAACACGCCCGCAGGCACCGGGACCGGCTGGGTCGGCGAGTTGGCGATTTCGCCCTGCGGCAGCAGCGCCATCGCCGGCGTGCGCAGCTCTTCTAGCTCCTCGACCGGCACGTCGAGCGCCGCGCGGTCCCACCCCTCTCGCCAGACCAGCGACGCCGGGTGCCCGTAGAAGCCGCCCTCGCGGACGTGGTGGATCTTGCTCGTCCCGAGCCAGTCGCCTTGGTTGTCCGCGACCAGCAGGCGGCCTTCGGCGTCGAAGCCGATGCCGTCCGGCGTGCGGAACCCCGACGCGAACGGCGTCACTTCTTTTCCGTCCGGCGAGAGGCGCATGACCCAGCCGCGCCACGGGACGCGCGAGTACATCCGCCCCGCCGCGACCTTGACCTTGCCCCAGCCCTTGCCCGACAGCATGCGCTCACGCTCGACGCCGAGGTCCGACCACGCGCCGCGGATCTCGGGGCGGACCCCAGCGCCGTTCGACGCGGTGCCGAGCGCCACGTAGAGGTACCCCTCCCCGTCGCGAGCCGGGCCGAACCCAAACTCGTGGTAGTTGCCGCTCATCCCGAACGTGTTGTAGAGCGACTGATAATCATCAGCGCGCCCGTCGCCGTCTTGGTCAACCAGCCGCGTCAACTCGCAGCGCTGCATGACCAGGACGCTCCGCTCGTCCTCGACCAACAACCCGAGCGGCTCATGCAGCCCTTCGGCGAACAGCGCCCAGGCCCCGTCAGCCGGGTCGTAGGTGAACACCTCGCCGCGGTGGAAGCACATCGCCAGCTTGCCAGAGGGCATCTCGTCGATCCCGCCGATCTGCGGGTCCACGCCCGGCGGGGTCGCGACCCGCTCAAACGTGAACGCATCCGCCCAGGGGTCCGGCGCCGGCTGATCTTGGCTGACGACGACCGGCGCGAGCGCCGCGATCAAGAAGCAGGACCGCATCACTCCTTCTCCTCCATCACGATGGTGAAGGCGCGCTCTTTGCCCTTACTCGGCGTGAACACGAGCCCCTCGAAGGTGCCGTCCTCGCTGGTGTACATCATCTTCTCGGCGGCCGTCAGCGTGAGCTTCCAACCCGCAGGCGCGTCCTTGAGCTCG
>JAYYEE010000134.1:0-5007 GCA_036160175.1 Planctomycetota bacterium | reverse complement strand
CTCGCGGTCCTTCGCCAGCTTGTCGAGGTCTTTGTTGAACTTCTTCAGCTTGCGCGACTTGGGACCGTTCTTCTCGATCTCCTTGTCGATCCGCGAGCGCACCAGGTCTTCCTGCGCGTCGAGCTTGTCGTATTGACCGAGCAGCTTGCGCAGCTTCTTGATCGCAGACTTGGCGCTCTCGTCGTAGCAACGGTCGAGATACTTGAACATCACCTTCCAAAGGTCTGACTGCGACTGATCGCCAGGCAGCGCCTTCTTGTGGTCTCCGTTCGGGTCGGCGAAGAACAGGTGCGGAACCTTCTTCTCGCCCTCGCCCTTCTTGAAGAGGTTGTAGAACGGGTGCTTGTCGGTGAGCACGTTCGGCGGCAGCTTGACGCAGCGGAACCAGTGCGTCAGCAGGACAGTCTGCTCGTTGTCGAGCGTCCGGCTCAGCACCGCGTGGTCCGTCCCCTTGCAGAGCTCGCACTCGCGTAGGATCAGCAACGGCCGCTTGTCCCCGTCGGCGACGAGCGCGTAGGCCTGCTCGATCGGGAGGGCTCGGTCAGCCTCCTTGGCGACGGTGCGCTCCCCCGGCTTGCGGGTCGGCGTCGTCGGCTTGTAGACCGGGTAGGTCCACTCGATTTTGAGCATCTCCTTCGCCGTCCGCCCGCGACGGAAGTCCATGGGGATTCCGCCGCCTCGGCCACCTCCGCCAGGGTTGGCGGCGGCGCGTGCAGGGCCGGTGTTACCTCTTGGGGCCCAACTGGACCCACCACCGCCACTTCATCACTGAGGGGCGGCAGGGCGCGCCAGGATCATGGCGGCTGCAGCGCAAAGGACGCCGGTGACAATCGTACGAAGCATGTTCTGAATCCTCCAAGAGACCACAGCATCGCCGCGGCTGGACGCCGAGCACATCGTCGGCGTCTTTAGTCTACCGGACTGGTCCCGCTGGGCAACCCATGAGGAACGCCTAAGTCGGAGAACAAGAACCATTTGCGCAAGCCCTGTTGACCCCACCGCGCTGGACCTTCACGCTTCTCTGGCGCGTCAACCTGCCGCCATAAGCCCACACAGGATCCTCCGTTGCAAGACCCAGCCCCCACCTCCCAAGACCCGAGCGACGACTGGACCGCGCGCCGCGACGCGCTGCGCGCCGAGCACCCGGAGCAAAAAGACAGCGTGCTCTTCTGCCTGCACAAGCTGCAGCAGGACCGCGCGGTCGGCCTGCGCGACCTCCGCGACGAGGCCGCGGTTCGCGGCATCCCGATGGCCGGCCGCGCGCTGCACTCGGCCAAAGTCCTGCTCGGAATGGCCCAGGCCAAGCCGCGCAGCCCGAACCGCGCCAAGCCGGCGTCGCCACAGCCCGCCGCCGACTCGCCCTCAGCAGCAGCGAGCGATCAAGCCGTCGAGGACCAAGTGCTCGCCGCGGTACGCCAGATCCAGTCGGCCGCCGGCGCAGAAGCCGACCGCATGAGGGAGGCCATGCGCCGCGCCGTGGAGATCCTCCAGCGCGCCATCGAGAGCTAGCGCCAACGCGTCAGCGGTCGTCGCCGTCGCCCGCGACCTCATCAGCGGCGACCATGGGGCCCGCTGCGAGCGCCGAGAGCCGCATCATCTCGTTCTGGTGTTGGCGCACGTTACCGGGCCAACGACGCGCGCAGAGCGCCTGCTCCGCGCCTTCGGACAGCGTCAGCGAGCGACCAGCGCGTGCGCACGCCTCTGCCAAGAACCCCCGCGCGAGCAAGACGACGTCGTCGCCGCGGTCGCGCAGCGGCGGCAGCGGCAGCCGCAGCACGTTGACGCGGAAGTAGAGGTCCTCGCGGAAGCGCCCTTCGCGGACGGCTGCCTCGAGATCCTGGTTCGTCGCGGCCACGACCCGGACGTCGACCTTGCGGGCGCGCGTCCCGCCGACCGCGCGCACCTCACCGTCCTGCAGGGCTCGGAGCAGCTTCGCCTGCATCGGCGCGGCGAGCTCGCCGATCTCGTCCAAGAACAGCGTGCCCTTGTCTGCCGCGACGAAGTGACCGGGGTGATCGTGGACCGCCCCCGTAAACGCCCCCTTCTTGTGGCCGAAGAGCACGGACTCGAGCAAGCTCTCGGGGATCGCCGCGCAGTTCTCCGCGACGAACGGACGCATAGACCGCGGGCTCAGCGCGTGCACCGCGTGCGCGACGCGCTCCTTGCCGGTCCCGCTCTCGCCGGTGATCAAGACCGGCGCCGCCGCGCGAGCGAACTTCTCGATCAGGACGCGAAGCTCTAGCATCGCCGCGCACTCGCCGATCAGCCCGTGCCAACCAGCGTCGTCGCCTGCGGCGGCTCCGCGAGACGCTAGCACCTCTTCGATGCGGCGCCGCAGCTCCTCGAGTAGCCCGGGATCGTCGTCGGAGCACCGCCCGAGGAGCTGGTCAAACGACGCCAGGATGTCGTCACGGAGCGTCACTAAAACTCCATGTCCTCAAGCAACTGCAGCCCCGCATACTCGAGCACGAACTCACGCTCGATGCCGTCGTCGAAGCGCACGATCGCGCGCGCGCTCATGCCGCGCCCCGCGATGCGTCGCACGACGCCGCTGCCGTAGAGGTCATGCCGCACGCGCACTCCCTTCTGGAGCCCCTCCAGCGCCTCAGGGTCGGGGGTGACGCTCCAGCCGGTCGAGTGGGAGCCATCGTCGTCTAGATCGTAACGGCGCCAAGACGGCGCATAGTTTTCCAGCAGCTCCTCTGGGATCTCGCGCAGAAAGCGTGACGGGCGCATCGTCTCCATGCTGCCGTTGACCATCCGGTCCCGGGCCGAGCTGAGCATCAGCGTCTTGCGGGCGCGCGTCAGCGCGACATACATCAGCCGGCGCTCTTCCTCGAGGCCCTCGGGGTCGTCGGCCGTCCGCATGCTCGGGAACGTCCCTTCCTCGAGGCCGCAGACGAACACGTGGTCAAACTCGAGGCCCTTGGCCGCGTGCACCGTCATCATCCGGACGGCCGGGCCGTCGTCGCTGCGGTCCGCGGAGGTCAACAGCGCGACGTGCTGGAGGTAGCCTGGCAACCCCGCAGCCGGCGACTCGCCGACGTCCTCGCCAGGCGGTTCGGGCGCAGCGGGCGCGGCGTCGAACTGCACCGTGTCGCTCACCAACTCGGCGATGTTGTCTTCGCGCGTGCTGTCCTCGGCGTCTCCGTACGAGGTCGCGTGCCGGATGTAGCCCGTCCCCTCCAGGATCTCTCGGAGCGCCGCGTGCGCGCCCTGCTCCGCTGCGGCCTGCGCCCTGTCCAGCGTCTGAGCCAGCTCCGCGAGCCCCGCGCGCGCCTTCTTGCTGAGCACCCCGTGGATGCTCGGCTCACCGACGGCCTCCCGGAGCGACATCCCCTCGGCCGACGCCGCGGCGCGCAGCTTCTCCAGCGACACCTTGCCGAGCCCGCGCGGCGGCACGTTGACGACGCGCGCCATGCTGACGTCGTCGAGCGGATTGATCAGCACCCGCAGATAAGCGAGGAGGTCCTTGATCTCTCGCCGCTCGAAGAAGGTCTGCCCGCCGACGATCTCGTAGGGCACGCCCTTGTCTTTCAGCGCCTGCTCCAAGCCGCGGGACAGCCAGTGCGCGCGATAGAAGACCGCGACTTCTTCCAGCGAGGTCCCCTCCTCGATCATCGCCTGGACGCGGTCGACGACCGTCGAGGCCTCCTCCGTCGCGCCCGTAGCTTTCAGGCGCAGCAGCGACGCGCCGTCCTCCGCGTCCGTGCGCAGGCGCTTGTCTTTGCGCATCGTGTTGTTCGCGATGACGGTCTCTGCTGCGCGCAAGATGTTCGCTGTGCTGCGGTAGTTCTGCTCCAAGCGCACCACCGTGCACGGCTCATAGTCGCGCTCGAAGTCGAGGATGTTGCGCACCTCTGCGCCCCGGAAGCCATAGATCGACTGGTCGTGGTCCCCCACGACGCACATGTTGCCGGCGCTGCCCGTAGACGGCGACGGACACAGCAGCTTGAGGAGGTCGTACTGCACCCGGTTGGTGTCTTGGAACTCATCGACCAGCACCCAAGGGAAGCGCTCCTGGTAGCGCTCCGCGACGGCGGGGTGCTCGCGCAGGATCTGCAGGAAGTTGAGCAGCAGGTCGTCGAAGTCCATCGCCGACGCCTTCTTCATGCGCTCCTGATACGGCGACCACAGGCGCTCGACGAGCCGCATCACGTCGCTGCTGCCGAGCAAGCCGTCGTCCGGCGTCATGGCGGCGTTCTTGAGCTTGCTGATCCAGTTGCCGATCAGAGACGGCTTGGCCTCCTTGGTCGAGATGTGGTGCTCAGCCATCAGCTCCTTGATCAACGAA
Source organism: Planctomycetota bacterium (assembly GCA_036160175.1). Classification (GTDB taxonomy): domain Bacteria; phylum Planctomycetota; class UBA1135; order UBA1135; family UBA2386. The sequence continues at coordinate 713 of JAYYEE010000134.1, read as the reverse complement.
TCGCGGTCCTGCGTGTCGTAGATCGAGTAGTCGGGCGCGTACCCGATCAAGTGCGCTTCGCTGCGGAGGAAGCGCGCGCACGCCGAGTGGAACGTCGCCACGCGGACGTAGTCGCCGCCTAGCTGCTCGACGCGCCGCGCCATCTCGCCTGCGGCCTTGTTGGTGAACGTCAGCGCCAGGATCTGGTGCGCGCGGACGCCGTCCATCATCAGCCGCGCGATCCGGCGCGTGACGACGCGCGTCTTGCCCGAGCCGGCGCCGGCCAGCACCATGAGCGGCCCTTCGCCGTGCGCGACCGCCGCAGCCTGCTGCTCGTTGAGGTCTTCGTAGATCGAACCGTGCATCGCCCGCGTCGAGCATAGTGCACCAGCGGGAGTCGGCAACAGCGGCGATCAGGCTGGACCCGGCCCCCGCTTCCCGGTTCGCTAGAGCGCCATGTCCACCTCTCCGCCCGAGGCTCCCGCGCCCCGCGGCAGCTGGTCGCGGCTGTACGTCGCGTGCTGCGCGCTCGCGGTCGTCGTAATGGCGCTGCTCTACTGGTTCACGGCGCACTTCAACGTGCGCTTGGGGGCCTGAGCCATGAGCGCGATCGACTGGCTGGTCTTCTTCGCCTTCCTCGGCTACGTCGTCTGGGACGGCGCGCGTCGACGCACCAAGACGAACGACCTCGAGGGCTACTACGCGGGCGGCCGCAAGATCCCGTGGTGGGCAGC
>JAYYEE010000133.1:0-5713 GCA_036160175.1 Planctomycetota bacterium | reverse complement strand
GTCCACGACCGCGAGGCCCATCTCGTCGGTTAGGCGGCGGGTGCGCACCTCCAGGCGCGACAGCGGCGCCTGGTCGGATGACGCCCCCTGCTGCGAGCGGCGCTCCTGCTCTGCTCGCGCGACCGCGAGCTCTTGGCGCGTCTCGCGCAGCGCGTCCTGCAAGCCGCCGAGTTTGTCGCCCGCCTCTGCCGCGCCCTTCGGGTTCTCGCTCATCCACTGGCGAAGCCCCGTGACCCAAGCCTCCATCTGGTCGGCGCGCGCCTGCAGCTCCTCCATCGAGCCGGCCAACGGGATGCGCTCGACGATCCCGACTGCCGCGCCCGCGACCGGCGCGCCCCGCTCGTCGACGACCTTGATCGTGACGGATTCGTCAGCCGTCATGGTCAAGACCTCGACGTGTCCCTCCTCGGCGACCTCGCCGACCCACTTGAAGGCGTAGGCACCTTGCGCCTTTGCCACGACGACCGAGTTGTTGGCGAAGCCCGAGACCTCGACCTGACCCGCGGAGTCGGTGCGGAAGCGGCGCCCGCGCCGCTCCGCGACGCTGCTCCAGTGCACCGCGAACGGCCCCTGCGTGATCTTCCAGTCGGCCTCCGCGCTGTTCATCACGAAGACCTCGGCGCCGTCGGCGGGCGTCCCTTCGACGCGGTCCCACACCTGGATGGTGATCGCGCGGAGCCCGTTGGCCGCGTCATCGGCAGCCTGGAACAGGCTCTCGGGGACCTCACGCTCCAGCGCGGGCTGCGCGGCGAGGTTCGCCGCGCTAGCAGCCGCGAGGTCTGCGCCCGCGAGGTCGGCGCTGTCGGCGTGAGCAGGCGCGCTGTTGGCCTGCTGCGAAGGCAGCGCGACGCTGCCGTCAGCCGTCGCCCACCACCAAGCCCCGCCGACGAGCAGGAGTGCAGACACGAGGAGCGAGAGGGCGCGGAAGCGAGCGTTCATCAGAAGCACGGGCGGGGTTACGGCGCCGTCCGGAGCGAAGCGTTCTTTCGCGCCGGACGATGGGGAAGACGAAGGGTATACGACACCCTGTCGTAGCCATCAACGGCCGCCACACATTGGTGGAAAGACTGCGCCGTTACGCGCGACCGAAGCGGTCGGTGGCCTCGAGCAGCGCGCTGCGGATCCCGGGCTCGAAGGCCGAGTGGCCAGCGTCTTCCACCACTACGAGCTCGGACTCGGGCCAGGCGCGCTGAAGGTCCCAGGCCGAGCGCGCCGGGCAGACGACGTCGTAGCGGCCTTGCACGACGACGGTCGGGATGTGCCGGATTCGCTCGACGCCACGCAGCAGCTGATCCTCCGTCTCAAAGAAGCCCCCGTTGACGAAGTAGTGGCACTCGATGCGCGCGAACGCGACGGCGAAATCGTCCGCGCCGGTCTCGGCGATCTTCTTCTCATCGCGGTAGAGCAGGCTGGTCGTCCCCTCCCATATCGACCACGCGCGCGCCGCCTCGACGCGGGTCTGCTCGTCGTCGCTGGTCAGCCGCCGGTAATACGCGCTCATCAGATCGCCGCGCTCAACCTCGGGGATCGGCGCGAGGTACTTCTCCCATGCGTCGGGGAAGATGTTGCTCGCGCCCTCCTGGTAGAACCAGAGCAGCTCCTTTCTGCGCAGCATGAAGATGCCCCGCAGGACGAGCTCCGTGACGCGCTCGGGGTGCGATTGCGCGTAGCTGAGCGCGAGCGTGCTGCCCCACGACCCGCCGAAGACCTGCCACTGCTCGATCGACAGGTGCGCGCGGATCTTCTCGATGTCCGCGACTAAGTCCCACGTCGTGTTGTCTTCGAGGCTGGCGTAGGGGCGGCTGCGGCCGCATCCGCGTTGGTCGAACAAGACGATCCGATACGCAGCCGGATCAAAAAAGCGGCGGTAGTCTTCGCCAGCGCCGCCGCCCGGCCCGCCGTGCACAAAGACCACCGGCTTCCCTTGCGGGTTGCCGCACTGCTCGTAGTAGATCTCGTGCGGCCCGCCGACGGCGAGGTGGCCCTTGTCGAAGGGTTCGATCTCGGGGTAGAGGTCGCGGAGATCTGCGCGCGGCGGCTGCAGGCTGGTGACAGAGCGGACGGTCATGCGCACCAGCCTACCAGCGCGTCACGGCGTCCGGCGCAGCTCTCGTAGGATCTCGCCGCGCAGCGCGGGATCCTCCTCGTAGACGCCGCAGAGGTGCTGCGTCACGGTCGTCGCGCCAGCGTTGCGGATGCCCCGCATGGTCATGCAGTGGTGCTCGGCCTCGATGATGACGGCCACCCCGCGCGGCTTCAGCGCGCCCATCAAGGTGCGGGCGACCTCGGCCGTCAACCGCTCCTGGATCTGCAAGCGACGCGCGAAGCCGTTCACGAGACGGGCGAGCTTGCTGATCCCCACGACCTTGGCGTCGGGCAAGTAGGCGACGTGCGCTTTGCCAATGAACGGCACCATGTGGTGCTCGCAGTGCGATCGCACGTCGATGTCGCGAACGATGACCGCGCCGTTGTAGGAGCCAGACTCGTCGAAGGTCTTCGAGAGCACCGCAGCAGGATCCTGCTCGTAGCCGGCGAAGAACTCGCTGTAGGCGCGGAGCACCCGGTCGGGCGTCTCGATGAGCCCCTCTCGTTCGGGGTCCTCACCGATCCACTTCAGCAGCGTGCGGATCGCGGCGACGGCCTCGTCACGTGACGGGCGCGTGTGGGCGCCGCCGCGCTGCGCGGGGCGGCTAGAGGTCTTAGGTGCGAGGAGGTCAGTCATGGTCGCAAGATGCAGAGGCCGCGCTGCCCAGAGGTCTCTTCGACGCTCACCTCGATACGCGACCATCGCGTAGCAGGGGTCACGTCGTTGAGCCCGTGTAGCAGCTCGTTCGCGAGATAGGCCGCCAGCTCTTCGGAGCTGGTGTTCGTAATCGGCAGGACGACGACTTCGTCGACCGGGACGACGTAGCGTCGGCGGTCGAAGCGGACCGTGATCTCGCCGTCGGCTTCTTCCCAAGTCAGCAGGTCGTTGCGCCCGGGGACGAGGAACCGCTCGTCCAGCCGTGACAGCAACGCCTTCAGCTGTTGCTTGACGACGTTGAAGTCGACGATGACACCGTGCTCTAACGCCGCTGCCTCGAGCTCTACGGCGACGCGGTAGTTGTGTCCGTGCAGACGCTCGGCCGACCCGTCTTCAAAAATTAAAAAATGCGCCGCGCTGAACTTGAGGTTCTCCTTCTCCACGCGGATCGCATACGCGCGATCGACCGCTTGGGTCGGTGAAGAGACAGTCGGCGATCTCATAACCAAGTGATCGCAGCAGCAGCCCGCGCGGATGCGCGCAGCGCTCAAATTCATGCGCGCAGACGCGTGAGCGCGTCACCGGCGCGCGTTTACGGCGGCCGCGACCCCAGCCGCGCCCAGCGGCGCGCGACCGACGGGCGCGCTGCGGCCGCTCTCCTTGAGCCGCGTCAACAACGCCTGCATCTCCTCGCGGCGACGCGCCTCACGAAAGTAGAGGTTGTCTGTCTCGCCAGGATCCACGGCGAGGTCGTAGAGCTGTCCCGGCGCTTCCGGCGCTCGCTCGGCGAGCGCGTAGTCCTTCATGACGCCCCGGTCGTAGCGGTTCCCGCCAGAGCCCTCGTGATCCAGATACTTCCAGGAGCCGCGCCGCAGCTGAAACTCCCCGCGGAAGCTCTGCGTCAGCAGGTGCGGGCGGATGCTGACGCGCTCATCCTGCGTGCCGAGCATCGCCGGCAACATGTCGAAGCTGTCGCGGGCTTGGTCGTCCGGCAAACGGAACCCGACCGCCGACGCGATCGTCGCGAAGATGTCCGTGGTGCTCGTCATCTGGTCGCTGACTGCGCCAGCGGGGATCCGGCCAGGCCACCACACGATGTATGGGACGCGGTGGCCGCCCTCCCATCCGTCGCGCTTGACGCCGCGCCAACCGCCGGCTGCGTCGTGATCGTGGTCTCTGCGCATCCAATCGGTGTGCAGCGTCTCCGGGCCGTTGTCGCTGTTGAACAACACGAGGGTGTCGTCGGCGACCCCGAGCTCATCGAGCAGCTCAAACATCCGACCGACGAGCGCGTCGAGCTCCTCGACGAAGTCCCCGCGCGGACCGCCGCTGCTGCTGCCAGCGAACTCCCGCGCGGGCAGCACCGGCGCGTGGCAGATCTGCGTCGAGAGCATCACGAAGAACGGCTGATCCGGGCGCTCTGCACGGTGCTCGACCATGAACGACTTGGCCTTGTCGAAGAACAGCAGGTCGGCCTCGACGAACTCATAGCCCTCGGCCATCCAGCCCTCGTCGTTGTCCCAGCGCCACTTGCCGCCCGGGTTAGGCAAGCTGGCGCGCTGGTGCCGCTTGGTCGCGGGCACAGGCACCATGCCGTCCTCGATGTAGACGTAGAGCGGGTCCGTCGTAGGACAGTTGGGCGTCACGAACGACGCGTCGAAGCCGCGCGCGTTCGGGCCGTCAACCAGCGGCGTGCTCTTCTCGTAGTCGATCGACAGCGAGTTCTTGAAGCCGCCGCCGAGCCGCTTGCCGTCTTTGTCGAGCCAGGTCAGACCGACATGCCACTTGCCGAAGACGCCAGTGCGGAAGCCCTGCTGCTGCAGCATCTGCGCCAGCGTCAGCGTGCCGGGCTTGAGATAGCTCGGCCCGCCTGGCCCCTCCCACGCGCCGCCGCCGCGACCCGTCGAGCGATAAATCTGCTGGCCCGAGAGCAGACCGTATCGTGACGGACTGCAGATCGTCGAGGGGCTGTGAGCGTCGGTGAAGCGCACACCCTCAGCAGCCATACGGTCGAGGTGAGGGGTCTCGTAGGCGGCCGCCGGGTTGTAGCAGGACAGATCCCCGTAGCCGAGGTCGTCGGCGTAGATGATCACCACGTTGGGCGACGCCTGCGCCGGGCGCTGCGACGACGCAGAGTCGAGGGAAGCGCTGGTCGTACAAGCGGACAGGGCGAGCAGCGCGAGCACGTGACGAGGCCTCATCGTCGCAATCTAAAGCCCGCCGCCTTCGCCCGACATCGTGCAGCGCGCCGCGGCGCGCGATTCCTGAGGCGCCGAGGTCATCCTGCGGCCGGGCCTTAGCGATCGTGCGCGAGGGCGAGGCTCCCCGGCTGCAACAAGCGCAGCGCGATGTGGTGCTCTGCGCGGGTCCGGCATGAGATCGAGACCAGCACCTGCCCGACCTGCAGCGCACGAACCGCGTGCGCCAACCGCGGATTCACCAACCCTGCGCCCACGATGCCCGACATAACCGCACCGATCAGCGTCCCCATGAACGTTCCGCAGACGAGACCGCTCAGCGCGCGCATCTCAAGCGCCGTCCAGACGGCGACGCCACACAAAGCCCCGAGGCTTGCGCCCAGCCCGACGCCGATGCGGAGACCCCGCCGACCGTCTGACTCTGCCCACGTGCAGTTGCTCATCAGCCCGTCGAGGATCGTCGCCCGCGACGCATCGCCGCGGCACTCGAACAGCTTCACCTTGGCCGCGCCCAGCCCGAAGTCCGACAGCTCGACGATCACAGACTGTGCGGCGTCCCGGTCCGGATAGGTGGCGAAGGCTGCGTAGCGATATCCCATGGTGAGGCAGCGGAAGCGGCGGCCGCGCACCCGGTGCTTCGCACGCAGCGCGCGCCCGGATGCCCGGGACGCCAGCGCGATCCTGTGAACCGGCGGCGGAGGGCAACATCGTCGGACCGGGCGCATCTGGTCCGCCTGCGCGGCGATATGGTGAGCGCCATGGCCCTCTCGAC
>JAYYEE010000132.1:0-3034 GCA_036160175.1 Planctomycetota bacterium | reverse complement strand
GACGTCCTGCACGCCGCAGCCGCCGCCGACGTATTGGAAGTCGACGGCCGCGACGCCGTCTGAACCGAAGCAGAAGTTCGCGACCTTGGCGTCGCCGTGAACGAGGGTGCGAAACGGGCACGCCTGCAGGGCCGCGTCCAGCGGCGCGGCGGCCGCGCGCAGCTCGTCGTCGTCCATCGCGGCGAGCTCGTCTCGCCGCGTGTCGAGGTGCCAATACGTGCCGACCGGCCAGAGCCCCTCGGGGCGCGCCCCCAGGTGGTGGGCGTGGAAGGACGCCAACCAGCGGAGGCACGCAGCCATCTCATGCTCCGATGGCTGCTGCCGTCGCGCGGGGAAGCCCGCCGCGTCGAGGTCTTCGAGCAGCAGCCGGAAGCCGTCGTCGCTCGCTTCCGCAGCGAAGCACCGCGCGGTGCGGTGTCCGTCGACCGGCTCGCGGTGGAGATAGAACGCGCGCTCCACTGCGTATGAGCGCAGCTTGCGCTCGTGCGAGGTCTGCCCGGCCCAGCCGCGCGGGTGCCTCATGACCGACGGCGGCCGCACGTGCTTGACGATGACGTGCTCGACCGCCGCGCCGGACAGGCGGAGCCGCAGGATGTGCCCGTAGCCAGACCAGAGCGTCTGTATTTCTTCGGCGCTCTGGACCGCGCCGCCCAGCGCGTCGGTCACCCACGCGAACAGCGCGGTGTCGTCGTACGCTGCGTCCATTAGCGTCGCTCCGACGCGAGGGCTTGGCGTTCGCCTGCCCGCAGCCCGCGCCAGAGCCACCACGTCTGCGCGAGCCCGGCCACGTTGAAGGCGATCAGCGTGACCTGGATCCCCGGCACGTCGGGCATCCAGCGCATCCCCGCGAGCAGGCACGCGGCGCAGACGATCAGGTAGAGCACAACAGCTTCCGTCACCGGCCGCGTCCGCTTGCTCGCGACCATCAGTCCTTGCAGGTGGTTTTGGACGACCGCGTAGCAGGGCATCAGGATCGCGAGCGGGAGTGACGCGCGAGAGAGCGCGGTGAGGTCTTCCGGGAGGCCGCTGACGACGTCGAACCAGACCGACCCGAGCGGCGTCAGCGCCAAGAGCGCCATCGCCGCGGTCGTGAAGGCGGCGATGCCGACGCCGCAGCGTCGCAGCGCGGCCCGCCCGCCAGGCTCGCTGGACAGCGAGACGACGACCTCGTTGTAGGCGAAGCCGACGCTGCGCGAGAGGAACACCAGCCCGTAGACCGCTGGCCACGCCGCGAGCGACTGCAGCGGGCCGCGCATCTCGCTCATCGCCCAGGACCCCAGCGGCTGGATGACGATGGTGATGATCGGGATGAAGGCGAGCGGGGCGTAGAAGCTCGCGAACGCAGACCAGCTGATCAGCTCCGCGTCGGGGGCTGCGGGCAGAGAGGGCTTGGCGGCGCGGTGGAAGGACCACCCAGCCCAGGCGGCCTCCGCGGTGACGCCGACGGAGATCGCGCAGGCGGCGACGACGATGCCGGGCCATGTCCCGACCCAGAGCCCGACCGACAGCACGAGCAGGTTGCAGAGCAGCCGCACGATGGTGCCGACGCCGACGAGGTCCGAGCGGCCGCAGCGGATGAGCACGCCCTGCTGGAAGCGGCGGTAGCCGATCGCCCAGGTCCAGGGCGTCATCAGCTGCATCCCGACCCGGCCGGGCGCGAGCGTCTCGCGTGGCGCGCCGATGACGTCGAGCACGACCCAGTCGAAGAGCGGCGAGAACGCGACCGCGACGTGGAGCAGCGTCAGCGCAGCCGAGGCGCCGTGCGCGAAGCGGAGCAGCTTGGCGTGGGTGGCGAGGTCCTTGACCAGCGCGGTGGACGCCGCCAGGAGCATGATGATCGGCGCCTCGATCAAGATCGACAGCGGGTAGACCAGCGAGCCGATGGCCGCGAGGTGGGGCTCGCCGCCAGGCATGCGCGTCATCGCCGCCGTCAGCATCGGCATCTCGACGCCCATCAGCAGCCAGCTGCCTGCGAGCGGCCACCAGAGAGTGAGCACGCGGCGGGTGGTGACGGCAGCGGGTGGAGATGGCGCGTGGTTCGGCAACGTGGCGGGAGGTCATAGCCGGTGGCGACGCGGGAGCGGCGAGGAAAACGCGGCCGCGGGTTGTTCGCCGCGCCAGCGCGTAGCATGGTGGCCGCTCGCTCCAGCATGGCTGCGACCGCGCGCTTCGATCATGGCACCTTTGCGATCAGGTTCTCTCTTGCTGTTCGTCGGCTGCGCGCTCGCGCTGCAGGACGCCGCCGCCGCCGCGCCGTCGCCGCAGAGCAGCAAGGCGAGGCGGCGTGAGGAGCAGGCCGCGCGGGCGGTGTTGGGCAAGCGCTCGGGCCGATACGACGGGCGCGGGTCGCTCGACACGACGTATGGCTACGGCGAGCAGCCCGCGCCGGTCCAGATGTTTACGCGCTATGAGGTCGAGCCGCGGTTCGAGGGGATGCTGTTGCTCGAGCGCACGGCGACCCGCTACGGCAAGAGCGAGGATGAGGTCGAGGGTTGGAGCATCCTGTCCTACCGCTCCGACACGAAGCAGTATTGGAGCGTCAGCTTTGACAGCCGCCGGACGCCCTTCACCTACCTCGTAGGGAAGCTGGTCGACGGGCGGCTGCAGCTGGCAGACCCTGGCAACAAGTGGTATTCGGTCGCGACGTTCGGCGAGTCCAGTCGCTGGACGGCGACCAGCGGGTTCGTCGGCGCGAAGCGGCCGCTGCAGGCGCTCACGGTGACGCCGGTGGATGGCGACGAGCCCGTCGAGGTCGTCGCGACGACGCTGCGCGCGCCGCTGGTCCCGTCTCGTCTAAATCGCAGGCGGGACGACAAGGACCCGGCGGCGCACTGGCACGAGCAGCACGAGCAGTTGGCGGCGCTCGCCGGTGACTACGCCACCAAAGACGGCCGGCAACGCGTGCGCGCGCGCGTCGTCTGTCAGGGGCGGTTCTTGCTGTGGATGACCGAGCGAGACGGGGTGCTGACGGAGCTGGAGGTGACGGGGTTCAACGGTCTGGACAAGCGCTTCGCGCACTGGCGCGTCGCCGCGA
>JAYYEE010000131.1:0-6809 GCA_036160175.1 Planctomycetota bacterium | reverse complement strand
CGCCGCCGCGCTGCCAAGCCGTCGCGACGGCGACGCCGACGCGCTCGCCGCCGTAGGGCTGGGCGAAGCTGTCGCGGGTGTCCCACGCGAGCCGCCCGGTCAACCAGAGTTGATCTACGCCGTCGCCGTCTTCGAACGCGTCGGGAACTTGGGCGTCCATGCTCGCGACGGACGAGACTTGGCCCGAGGCGAGGCTGTGACGCCGCGCGTCGACGTCCACGCGCATAACCCAGTCGCTTCGCTGGTCTGGCACCGGAAGCCGAAGTCCGAAGCCGATCTGGCTGAGGTCCTCGGTGTAGCTCGTCTCGTTTGACTCAGGCGTGCGGCTGCCGAAGCCGAAGAAGCGCCGCGTGAGGGTGCGGGAGTAGCCGCCGCGGGCGTACAACCTCGCGCGCTCTTCTCGCAAGACCCCGCCGTCGCGCGTCGTCCGGTGGTTGAGCCAACGGGACCAATTGAACCGGTAGGCCTGCTGCCCTTCAGCAGAGTAGGTCGTTACGATGTTGGCGAACTGACGGAAGTTGTCGTTTAGGAAATCGATGTCGGTGAGGGCGAGGCCGCCGCCGAAGCCGATGTCCTCCTCGCGGAACAAGATCGGGCTTACGAACGAGCTGACCCAGAAGCGGTCGAGCATGGTGCCGGGCTTGATCCGCGCCGGCGGGTAGTAGCGCCACCGCTCCGGATGGGCGAGGTCGTCGGGCAGCTGCGGCTTGGGGATGCGGCCGCTGGCGTCCATCCCCCGGAACGGATCGAACGGTCTAGGGCCATGCTGGGGCTTGTGCGGGTCTTCTGGGAGTCGCGGCGGGACGGGCTCCTGCGCGAACGCGGCAGCGGTCAGGAGGGCGGTGGCGATGGCGATGCGCACCTCCTCAGTTTGTCCGACTGGTCAGGTGGTGCAAGGGGGCGGCTGCGCGCAAACCCCGTGGGATACAGGGTATGCTTCTGAGCGACCCATGAAGAAGCGCCGTCAGACCTTTGAATGCCCGAACTGCGGCGCCGACGTCTACGTCAACGCCAAGGTCTGCAGGGAGTGCGGGAGCGACGCGTCCACTGGCTGGAAATCGAGCGACGAGATCGACTACCAGAGCATCGAGATCCCGGATGGTTACGGGCCGGACGACGAAGAGGCAGGCGACGCCACGGGTGACTTTGCCTTCCTCGGCAGAGACAGCGTTCGGATCTTGGCGTTCGTGTTGGCTGTGCTCGTGGTCGCTTGGACGCTTCGATGGATCTGAGATCGCGGCGCTTAGCGCCGTTCGACGATCCACCGCACGCGTTCAGTCGGGAAGGCCCGCAGCACGCCGTCCGATTCGATGACGACCCAGCCGGACGCCGACGGCAGGGGCGCAGCGAGCACCCCTGCAAAGCTCTTCTCGCCGGTGTTTGCGCTCTCTAGTCGGACCTCGACCTTCGCGCCCACGGTGAGCGGCCATCCCTGGCCCGCCTGCGGCGCCCGCGGACGCGCCGATACCGGGAGCCACTGGTTCTCGGGGCCTTTGGTGAAGGTCGCGTCTGGGTCGTCGTCGATTCGCAGCTGGAGTGCCGTGGTGCAGGCGAAGTGGTCGCTAAACGACTTGCGGTAGGTGAGGCGTTCTTGCTCGTCGCGGACCGCGTGGCTGGTGATCGTTTGTCCGAGCACCTCGTCGAACCCTGCGGCGACGGCGATCTGGTCAATCGGGTCGTCGAACCACAGGATCGTTGGCGACGCCTTCGCTTGCTCCAGGTAGGTCAGCGCGCCGCCTGCTTCGAGGATCCGCTCGGGAGCGTCCCCATAGCTGCAGTTGAAGTCGCCGAGGATGGCGATGTCGGGGTCCTCGCCCGCGGTCGCCTGCAGGCCTCCGACCCACTCGCGCAGCGTCTGCGCCTCCGCGCTCCGCTTCTGGCGGTCCCGGTCCTTGCGGCCTGCCTTCAGGTGCACGACGACCAGTCGGAAGTCCGCGCCAGTCGCCAGGTGCCGGAAGCACGCCGTGACGGGCTTGCGGTGGAACACGTTGACCCCGTCGCGCTCTGAGGGGAAGTCGAGCAGCTCTTCGCAGTGGAGGAGCTCAAGCTCTGCGGTGTCATAGAGGAACCCGACGCCTTGCTGTGTCTTGCCGTCCGTCCACTGGCCGCTGGTGCCAAGGATGGCTCGCCATGATGGGCCGGCGGCTGCTGCGACTTTTTGCAGCGGCGCCTCGCCGCAGATCTCTTGTACGCCCAGCGCGGTGACGCCGAGCGCGCGGATGTATTGCCCGATCTTCGCGTAGTCGTCGTCATCGCGCGGCGGCGTGTCGCGCCGGTACTTCGGGTCGGCCCCGAGGAACTCGATGTTCCAGGTGCCTATCTTGACCGGCACCGGCTGCTGCGCGGGCAACGCGACGAGCAAGGCGAGGGAGAGGCAGGCGGCGCGGAGCATCAGGAGTCCTCGTGGATAGGGACCTGTTCGCGGATCGAGCGCATTAGGTCTTGTAGGAAGTGGATGTTATGGATCGACAGCAGGATGCCAGCGAGCATCTCGTCGGCGACCGACAGGTGGCGCAGGTAGGCGCGCGCGTAATTACGACAGGTGTAGCACGTGCATCCTTCGACGAGCGGTTGAGGGTCGTCTGCGTACTGGGCGTTGCGCAGCTTGAGCGGCTTGCCGTCGGGATGGAAGGCCGTGTGGCTGCGCCCGTGCCGCGTCGGGATGACGCAGTCGAACATGTCGACGCCCTGCGCGGTCGCGTTCACGAGGTCCTCAGGCATGCCGACGCCCATCATGTAGCGCAGCTTGTCGCCGGGGAGGTGATCGACGCAGGCGTCGAGCGCGGTCGCCATCTGCAGCTTAGTCTCGCCGACGCTGAGGCCGCCGATCGCGTAGCCGTCGAAGTCCATCTTGGCGAGGGTCTGGGCGCTCGCCGCGCGCAGGTCAGGGTCGGTGCCGCCCTGGCAGATGCCGAAGACAGCCTGGCCGCGCGCGGCGCCGCCCCAGCGGTCATGCAGGTCGCGGGCCTGCTGCGCCCAGCGGAGCGTGCGCTCGTGCGCGACGCGTTGCAGCGCGGGCTCGGCGTCGCCGGGCGGGCAGTGGTCCAAGACCATGGCGATGTCGGGGCCGAGCTGGCGCTGAAACGTCAGCACGGACTCAGGCGTGCAGTGGCGGGTGCTGCCGTCGACTGACATCTGAAACGTGACGCCGGCGTCGTCGATCTTCATCTTGTGGCTGAGGGAGAAGACCTGGAAGCCGCCGGAGTCGGTCAGGATGGGCCCCTTCCACCGCATGAACTCGTGGAGGCCGCCGAGGCGCTCGATCCGCTCAGCGCCCGGCCGGACGTGCAGGTGGTAGCTGTTGGCCAGGATCAGCTCGGTGCCGGTCGCTTGAACCTGCTCCGGCGTGAGCCCCTTGAGCGTCGCGTAGGTGCCGACCGGCGCGAAGCACGGCGTCTCGAACGACCCGTGCGGGGTGTGGTAGCGGCCCCGGCGGAGCTTGCCCTTGGTGCCGAGGAGTTCGAAGTGGAAGGCGGACACGTTCAGGCGAAGGGGAGCGCGTCGGGGCCCGCGTCGCCGCTTGCCTGCGGCGGCTCAAGGCCGAGGTGCTCGTGGGCGCGCGCGGTGGCGACGCGGCCGCGCGGCGTGCGCGCGAGCAGGCCCTGGCGGATCAGGTGGGGCTCGAGCACGTCTTCGAGCGTGTCTTCTGCCTCTTCGATCATGGCCGCGAGCGTCTTGAGTCCGACGGCGCACCCGCGATCGGTCAGGGCGCGGAGGAGCTTGCGGTCGACCTCTTCGAGGCCGAGGTGGTCGATGCGGAGGCGCGACAGCCCCTCCTCGGCGGTCCGCGCGTCGATGGCGGGCTTGTCGAGGACCTGCGCGAGGTCGCGGACGCGCCGGAGGATGCGCAGCGCCATGCGCGGGGTGCCCCGGCTGCGCTCTGCGCACATGGCGGCGGCGCCCTCTTCGATAGTGACGGCGAGGCGCGCTGCTGCTCGCGTCAGGATTTGCTGGATGTCCGCAGCCGGATACGGCTCGAGGCGCTCGACGATGCCGAAGCGAGAGCGAAACGCCGCGGTCAAGAGCCCCTCTCGGGTTGTCGCTCCGACGAGCGTGAACGGCTGGACGCCGAGCCGGACGCTGCGTCCGCTTGGTCCGGGGTCGAGCACGACGTCGATGGCGTGGTCTTCCATCGCCGAATACAGGTACTCCTCCAGCTGCTTGGGGAGCCGGTGGATCTCGTCGATGAACAGCACCTCGTTGCGCTGGAGACGCGTGAGGGTGCCGGCGAGGTCCTTCGGCGCGCCGAGGGCCGGGCCCGAGGTGACCACGATGTCGGCGTTCATGCCTTGGGCGATGAGGTGCGCCAGGGTGGTCTTGCCGAGACCGGGCGGGCCGCACAGCAACACGTGGTCGAGCGGTTCCCCGCGCCCGGTCGCGGCTTCGATCGCAATGCGCAGGTTGTCCCGGATCTGCTCTTGGCCGACGAACTCAGTGAACGAGCCGGGCCGTAGGCTCCGGTCGAACTCCTGTTCGTGTGGGTCGGGCGCTGCGTGGAAGACCATCAGTCGGACATCGTACTTGCGTTGGCGGCTGGATCCACCACGCTGCTGGAGTGAGCGACGAACTGCCGATCTACGACCTGCTAGGCCCGGAGAAGCTGGCGGCGATCGTCGCCGCGTTTTATCGGCGGATCCCCCAGGACGACGTCTTGGGCCCGATGTATCCGCCGGGCGATCTTGAGGGCGCAGAGCGTCGCCTGAGGAGCTTCCTCGTCTTCCGGTTCGGCGGGCCTGAGGCGTATCTCGCCGAGCGAGGCCATCCGCGCCTGCGTATGCGGCACGCTCCGTTCGCCGTCGACGCTGCAGCGCGCGAGCGCTGGATGGCGCTGATGATGGCGGCGGTCGACGAGGTCGGCGTGCCTGCAGAGATCCGGGAATACCTCGAGCGCTTCCTCGGAGACATCGCGACGTTTCTGCAGAACCGCTGAATTGCGTAGAGTGCGCGCATGCGTCCTCACCTCTTCGCGCTCCTCTCCCTGGCGGCTGCGCCGCTCGTCGCTCAACACGGCCCAAAGCTGCTGTGGAACGGTGTGAACCTCGACGGCTGGCACGGCCAGCGTCACTTCTCACCATATAAGCTGGCGTCGATGCCGGCTGCTGAGCGCGCGAAGCTCCTCGCAGAGGACGCGGCGTCGGCGCAAGCGCACTGGCGAGTCGAGGCTGGCGAGCTGATCAATGACGGCCACGGCGCGTTCTTGACCACCGATCGAGAGTATGGCGACGCCGTCTTCACCCTCGAATACAAGACGGTGGCGAAGGCCGACTCAGGGATCTACCTCCGCGGATGCCCGCAGGTGCAGATCTGGGACTACACCGAAGCAGGCGGGAAGTGGAAGCTCGGCGCCGACAAGGGCTCCGGTGGCCTGTGGAACAACCAGGAGGAGGAGCGCTTCCCCGCGCGGTGTTTCGACCGTGCGTTCGGTGAATGGAACCAGCTCCAAATCACGATCGTGGGCGAGGTCGTGTGGGTGGCGCTCAACGGTCACGTGACGGTCGATGGCGTGCGCATGGAGAACTACTGGGACCGTAAGCGGCCGCTGCCAAAGACCGGCCCGCTGCAGCTCCAAACCCACGGCGGGGAGATCCGCTTCCGCAACCTGACCGTGCGGGAACTCTCTGCGCACGAGGCGGACGGCTTGCTCGCGAGCCGCGAGGCCGGCGCTTACGTGTCAGCCTTCGACGGCGCGACCTTCGCTGGCTGGCAGGGCGCGACTGACAATTACGAGATCGTCGACGGCGTGATCCGCTGTAAGAAGGGCAAGGGCGGGACGCTGTTCACTCGTGATCAGTTCGCTGACTTCTCAGTCCGCCTTCAGTTCCAGTTGCCGCCGGGCGGCAACAACGGGCTGGCGATGCGCTACCCGGGCCAGGGCGACACGGCCTACACCGGCTTCGAGCTGCAGGTCTTGGATAACGCGGCCGAGAAGTACAAGAACCTCAAGCCGTGGCAGTTTCATGGCAGCGCCTACGGCCTGCAGGCCGCGCACCGCGGATACCAGCGGCCCGTCGGCGAGTGGAACTTCCAGCAGGTGACGATGCGCGGCTCGCGCGTCCAGGTGGAGCTGAACGGCTTCCTGATCCTCGACGCTGACCTCAGCAAGCTGGAGTCACAGTTGAAGAACGCGACCGGCAAAGACAACCCGACGGGCTACTTCGGCTTCGCCGGCCACAACGACCCGGTGGCGTTCGCCAACGTGCGGATCCGCCGCCTGGAGGACTGATGCCCGGCATTGGCCCGCTGGCGGGGCTGCGCGCAGCGCGGCGGCCGCGCCCCCGCCGGTTGGGTGGGGGGCGGCGTCGGGTCGCAGTGGTGGGCTAGCTGCAGCCGCTGGTCGCGCCGCAGGAAACGCACTTGAGGCACGTTCCGTTGCGGACCAGCGTGAACGCGCCGCAGCTGCCGCAGGCGTCGCCTTCGTAGCCCTTGAGGCGGGCTTCGGCGATCTGCAGGCGCATCTGGCGGTTGTCGAGCGCGGTCTTCGTCTCGCTGCGTAGCAGCGCGACGTTCTCGCCGCCGTCGTCGCCGGTCGCGACGTCATGCGGGCGGGTGATTCCGGCGCTCGTAGGGTGGAGGTGTTGGTTCTCCATCACTGGGGTGGGGGCGTCGGGGCCATCATACACCGTCTCCGAGACGACCTCTTCTTCGGTGTACTCTGGGTCGGCGACCTTGGCGCCCATCGTCGTGCTGCTGAGGTCCTCGCCAGAGACCTGCGCCAGCTCGTCGCGGCCGAGGTAGCTGATAGCCAGCTCGCGGAACACGTAGTCGATGACCGACGTGACCATCTTGATCTGGTCGTGTCCCTGCACCAT
>JAYYEE010000130.1:0-2841 GCA_036160175.1 Planctomycetota bacterium | reverse complement strand
ATGACGGGAGACGTTCCAGCTAAGTGCGTGTCCGACGCGGTCGCCTCGATCGCCGAAGACGGCGCCCTCATACCGGCGAACGCCGCCATGGAAGCTTGGGTCGCGCGCTTCTCGGCGCGTCTCGACGAGCTCCCGCTCGCGGCGGACGAGCGCGCGCGGCTCGCAGCTGGCGCGGCGGTGGTCATGCGGCAGGGTGACGAAGCTTGGGCGCTGGCGCGTCACGACCTTCGCGGCCGTTCGTGGTTGGCCGCCCGTGACGTCAGCTGCGAAGCGTCGCTGGAAGCCGCGGCATCTGCGGCGTCTCGCGCGCGCGCTCGCCGAGCTCGCTGCGAACCTCGCGCACGACCTGAACAACCAGATCGGCGCCGTGATCGCGCTGTCCGCTGAGCTGGCCTTTCACGTCGAGGGGGCAGAAGACCAGCGCGCGCTCCGAGAGCTTGAGCAGGGGGCGAAGGCTGGCGCCGCAGCGCTCACCGCGTTGGCGAAGATGCTCGTTCGGACGCCGGCGCGCCGTGAGCGTGTCGACGCAGGCGCGCTGGTGGAGGACGCGGCCGCGCTGATCAGCAAGGCCTTTGAGCAACAAGGCGTCGGGCTGACTTGGCGGGTGGCGGCCGGCCTCCCGCCGACGCGGGTCGTTTACGTGGATGTCTTGCACAGCGTCTCGTCGGTGCTGCGCGCGCTCCTCGACCGCTCGCCTGAGCGCGTGGAGGTGGCGGTCCAGCTACGCCAGCTCGCGATCAGCGGCGGGCGGCTTCGCGACTACGTGGTCTGCGCGGCAGAGGTGTTCTTCGCCGACGTGGCCGCCAGCGCGGCGCTCTCCGGCTTCGCCGAGCTGGCCCCCGAGACGCTGCGCACGATCGGTACAGCTTCAGGTCGCGGGCAGGAGCTCGTGACGGCGGCGCTCCTGCAGCGTCGCCTCGGCGGGGAGCTGCGAGTCGAGGTTGAGGGTGCGCGCGTCACCGTGACGTTTCTCTGGCCGGCCGCGCGTTGAGCGCGCGCCGCCGTCAGGCGTCGCTCGGGGCCGTCATCTGGGCTGCGGCGCGGATGCCCTGCTCCATCGCTGACCACCGCTGATCGTCGAAGGTGCGGCCGCCAAAGCGGACCTCTTGGTAAGCGAGGAGCGCCGCGCGGACGGCCGGCTCAAGCCTCCCGCACCTCTCGAGCTCGTCAGCGAAGAGCTCGAGGGTCTGGCCGGGGTTGCGTCGATGCCCCGACTTCGCGAGCGCGCGCATGAGCCGCTGCAGCGCGCGACGGGCTCGTGGAGCGACCGCCGCGTTGGCCAGCGCTCGCGGCTTCGGCGCGCTCCTCGGTGCCGCGGCGAGCAAGAGCGTCACCGCCAGGACGACCGACCACACCCACGGCATCGCGACGACGTTCCCTACGGCGCGCATCACCGGCGCGAAGCGCGAGGGCTCGAGGTCGACCGCGTCGCCGGACGTCGCCGCGGCATCGTCAAGGCTGACGAAGCCTCGGCCGCGCGCGCGTGGCGGGGTCGGATCGAAGACCTCGTAGCCGCGCCCTCGAAACGGCACCTCTACCCAAGCGTGCGCGTGCTGCGAGCCGTAGATGCGGACGTCGGTGCGGCCTTCGCTGGATTGGCCGCCGTAGAGCCCGACGGCGACGCGCGCTGGGACGCCGCGCATGCGGAGCATCATCGCCGCTGCGGAGGCGAAGTGCATGCAGTAGCCGTGACGGTCGCGGTCGGCGAACAAGAAGTTCTCGAGCTCGTGGGCAAACGGGCCCGTCGGCGTTGACCGTTCGTATCTGCAGTGCTGCGCGAGGCCCGCCTCGATCGCGGCCATCGCCTGCGTCGGTTCCCGCCCGACACCCCACGCGTCGAGCAGGCGCGTGTACGGGCGGAGGTCCATGCTCGCGGGGAGCGACAGGAGCTGTTGGTTGTGTCGCCGCAAGTCCACGGGCGCGCGCGGCGGCAGCGGCGGGAGCCGCTCCCAAGTCACCTCGTAGGAGTCCGCGTTCGGGGTGAGCGGGCGCGCCCACTCGCGCAGTCGGTCCACCGCCAACTCCTCGAGCCCGCGCAGCTCCAACGGGCGCGGCGGCAGGAACAAGAACTTGGTCGCGCCCGCGTAGCGGTCGATCCCGAGCGTGCTGAGGTCTCCGGCGTGGGGTGGGCGCCGGAACACGAGGCCGTCCGAAGCTCGCTGTGCGTCCAGCGCGAGCGGGCCGATCGCCCAGCGATCGATGCTGGGGACCGTGAAGAAGCCACAGCGCAGGTACATCCCGCGCGGCACCGCCCCCTCTGCGCTCTCGACCCGGACCAGCTGCTCCCCGCGGAGCTCTGACAGCGCGCCTCCTGGTCCGTCGAACGCGAAGGTGTCGTTGAGGCCGACGTCGAGCTGGGCGCCTGCGTCGTTCGCGGCGCGGCTGCGAGCGCTCGCGCTGTCGCGGCTCGGCGACGGCAGGTAGGTCAGCGTGCGCTCGATCGCGAAGATGCACACGAGGCACGCAAGGGTCAGCGTGCCCGTCGCGCTCACGTCTGCCGCGCGCAGCCGCGGCGAGCTGGCGCTGGTCGCGCTGGCTCGGAAGCTGTGCAGCAGCGTGGAGAGGTGCAGCGTGAGGAACGCGGCGACGGCGTAGCCGATGGTGATCGGCAGGTGCAGGCCGTCCAAGATGACGCCGACGAGCAGCACGCAGAAGCTCAAGAAGAGCGCGAGCGACGGGTCCGTGTCGTGGCTCCTCGCCGTCGTGAACGCGAGCGGCGGCAGGATCGTGCACGCGAGCGCGGCGGGGGGGGGGCGGGGGGCCCCCCCCCGGCGGGCGCCCCCCCCCGCGCCCCCGCGCCGGCCCCACCCCGCCCCGGCGCGCCCGCCCCCCCCCGCCGGG
>JAYYEE010000129.1:0-12130 GCA_036160175.1 Planctomycetota bacterium | reverse complement strand
CTGCTCGGCGGCGAAGGCGCAGACGAGCTGTTCCTTGGCTATCGACGCTATCGAGCGCTACAGCGCCTGCCGCGGCTGCCGTGGCTCGCCCGCTGGACGCGGCGCCTGCACCCTTGGTCGATGCGCGCTGGCGCGCGGCTGGCGCGCGCGGTCACGGCGCCGAACCCCATCCGCGCGCTGCTCGCGGTCACGCCCCCGGCGTTCGGGCGCGAGGTCTTGGCAGGACCGCTCGCGGACGCGCCGTGCTGGCGAGACGCAGAGCCCCTCCGACAGGCGCGGTCCTCGCGAGCGCGCGCGGGCCGCGACGACGACCTCGCGCATTACCTCCCGCGCGACCTGCTGCCCAAGCTCGACGTCGCCCTGCTCGCTGCCGGGGTCGAAGGCCGATGCCCCTACCTTGAGGCGGGGATCGAGGCGTTCGGCGCAGACCTGAGCGCGCTCGGCAAGCGCCCGCTTCGCGCAGCGTTCGCTGCGCGGCTCCCCAGCGCCGTGAAGCGGCTCCCCAAGCGCGGCTTCTCTCTGCCGCTGGACGCGTGGTTCCGGGGCGAACTCGACGCGCTGGACGTCTTGGCCGAACAGCGCGCTCGCCGTCGACCGCACCTCCGCCCCGACGGCCGCGCGAGAGCCGTCGATCAGCACCGCCCGCGCCGATCCGACCTCGGCCACGGGCTCTACCTGCTCTACGCCTACGAGCTCCACCTGCGAGACGAAGAGCAGCGCAGAGGCGCCGGCTAGTCCGTCGGTGGCAGCATGCGCCGCATCGCCGCGGCCTGTGCTTGTTGGCGGCCTTCACCATCCGTGCCCGCGCGCGCGGTAGACGCGGCGCGCCAGCGCTGCAGCAGCTGCTCGGCAGCGCCGCGCTCCCCCACCCGGCACGCCAGCGCGAAGGCAGCCAGCAATACGCCTGGATCGTCCGCGCGATCCTCGAGCTGCGCGCGCAGAGCCGCGAGCGCCCCCTGTGCGCCGGCAGCAGGCTCCGGGACACCACGCACGACCGGCACGACCGGCCGCGTCATGCGGATCCCAAAGGCCTCGCCTGGCGGAAGATACGAGGCGACGAGCGCGACGATGTCTCCCATCGCCCCGCGCAGTCGGCCGCCGCTCGTGAGCCGGCGGCGCCGCTCGAAGGCGCGCCAAGACACCGTGACCTGCGCACTCTCCTCCGAGCTCGCGGGCTGCCCCGATGACTCAACCCCGCTCCCGAAGCGGTCGAGCCGGCGCGCCAACGCCCGCACGGACGCGGGCTCGAGGCGGTAGATGCAGAGCCGCTCGAAGACGGGGAAGCTCGCGCCCGTCTCCGCGTCCACCAGAGGCGCCGAAGAGGTGCCGTAGATCACGACCCCATCGGCGCGGACCGAGAGCCTGCGGATGACGTGCGCACCTGCGCCGTCGTTTCGCAGCTCGTCGACGACGAGGTCGAAGTCCTCGGGAGGCCAGACGGACGACGCGAGCTCGCCTCCGACGCATGCGGTCGCGCAAAGCGCGAGGATCACCGAGGCCGATCGCAGGTACGACACGGCAGGATCGTAACGACGACGCGACAGAGGCCGCCTCCGCAAACCAAAGATCCAATCCGCGCCAAAACCACGGCGTAACCGGATTATCGGAGATCACCGTATCCTTCGGTCGTGCGCATAGGTTTGGTTTGCACCCCCTGAGGTTCGGCGATACCGTCCATGTCGACGGGCTTTCGAGCCACAACGGTCAGCGTCGAAACTATGGTCCTCATCCACGAGAAGATCACGGCTCTGCTTGATCAGCGCCGACTCAAGAAGAGGGATCTCGCCAGGGCTTTGGGGGTGTCACCGCAAACTGCGACAGACATCTGCAAGGGACGGTCCGCGATCACCTTGCCACACCTCCGCAACCTGGTCTCGTTCTTCGAGATCCGAGCCGACTTCTGGCTCGACGACGACCGGCTCGCGCCGGAAGACGTCGATCAGGTCACCCGCAGGGACGCAGCCGACGCGATCCAGCAGACAGGCTTGCTCGCGGTGGACGACCCCGCGCGCTTGCTCGACAAGCTGCGGTCCTTCGCGCTCGGAAACCGCGAGGCCTTCCTCAACCAATGCCCCGAGCTGAGCGCTTCCGAGCGCAGCGTCTTGGGCCTCGGTGAGGGCGTCGCCCACGTCGCGGCGCCCGCGGCTGAACCTGCACCGGCACCCGCGTTGGTTGCCGAGCAGGCCGCCGAGCAATAGGTCGCGAGCCTAGGGACAGGCCCGGGCTACCCAGGCGCAGGGCTACTCGGGCGCAGGGCTACTCGGGCACCGGGCTATCCGGGCACCCGGCTATCCAGACCACGGGCTGACCGGAACACGGGCCGCCCGGACCACGGGCTGCCTCGGCATCCAGCCACCGGAGCATCTGGCGCCCGGGGTTAAGGCGTCGCCGCCGCAGCTGCGCTAGCCACCGGCTCAGGCGGCCTCCCGGATCAAGGCGCCAAGCGGTCCATGACCCATGCGCCGCCGCGCTGTTCGTAGCGGAAGCGATCGTGCAGCCGCCCATCGCGTCCCTGCCAAAACTCGATCATCGACGGGCGCAACACGTAGCCGCCCCAGTGCGCCGGGCGCGCGACCGGACCATCGCCGACCTCCGACTCCAGCGCGCCCACCAACGCCTCGAGCGCCGCGCGATCCTCGACGCGGCGGCTCTGCGGGGACGCCGCGCTGCAAAGCTGCGCGCGCCTCGGGCGACTCGCGAAGTAAGCGTCGGAGGCCTCCGCGGGCATCTCAACGATCGCCCCCTCGACGCGCACTTGCCGCGCGCGCGGCGCCTCCCACCAAAACGTCAGCGCAGCCTTGTCGTTCTCGCGCAGCTGCGCGCCCTTCGCGCTCTCCTTGTTGGTGAAGAAGCCGAAGCCACGCTCATCGAGCTGCTTCAGGAGCACCACGCGACAGTGCGGCTGGCCGTCGCCGCCGCACGTCGCGAGCGCCATACCGTTGGGCTCCCGCACGCCCGCCGCTTCGGCCTCCTTTATCCACTCGCGAAACAAGCCGATCGGGGCGTCTGGAAGGTCACGGCGGCGCAGAGCCACGTCGCCGTAGTCGATGCGGAACGCTGCGAATTCGTCGCTTGTCATGGCCCCTAGGATAGGCGTTTCTGGCCGCCTGCCCACACGCAGCTTGCGACGAAGCCCTCGCTGCGAAAGACTGCGGAGCGTGACCCGCGACGACTTTCTGAGCGCCAAGGGCGCGCCGCTGCGCGCGCTGCTCGAGCACCGCTACGGACTGGTCGGGGCGCTGTCGCCGCTACCCGGAGAGGCGGACGTCAACCTGCGGCTCCGCACCAGTGACCGCGACTATCTCGTGAAGGTGAGCTCGGACGCCGACGCGAGCGCGCTCCCGCTGCAGGTCGCCGCGCTGGCCCACGTCGCGGCGCATGCGCCGACGCTCCCGACGTCACGCACAGTCGCAACGCAGCAAGGCGAAGCGCTCGCAGAGCTAGTCAGCGGCGACGAGCAGCAGACCGTGTGGGTGACCGAGTGGCTGCCGGGCGCGCTCCTGTCTGACCAGGCGTCGATGAACATCACGACCTGCGAACAGCTCGGCGAAATGCTCGGCGCGTTGGACCAGGCGTTGCTGACGTTCGAAGACCCCCGCGCGCGGCGCCCGATCAAGTGGGACCTGCTGCGCTCCGAGTGGATCGGCGCGCAGCTCGAGCGCGTCGAGGCCGGCTGGCTGCGCGACGCCGTCGAGGCCATCCACGAGTGGCACCTCGCTCATCAAGGGGCCCTGGCCGAGCTGCGGCGCTGCGTCGTGCACAACGACGCCAACGACCACAACCTCCTCGTCGCCGAGGAAGGCCCGCAGAGAGTCACCGGACTGATCGACTTCGGAGACATGTGCGAGACCGCGATGGTCAGCGAGCTGGCGATCGCCGCGAGCTACGCGGCCATGCACGCCTCGGATCCGCTCGCGGCGATCGACGCCGTCACGCGCGGCTACCACGCGGCGCTGCCGCTGCTCCCCAACGAGCTCGCGATGGTCGTACCGCTGATCGAGCTGCGGCTCGCCGTCAGCGTGACCAACGCCGCGATCGAGGCGCAGGCGCGGCCCGACGATCCCTACGTGACGATCAGCCAGGCGGGCGCACGGCGCGTGCTCGCGGCGCTCCACGGACGGGACCACCGCACTGCGGAGGCGCGGCTGCGCGCAGCGTGCAGGGCGCCGGCCCTGGACGCGCCAGCGCACGTAAAGGACTACGTCGAGGCGCGGCGTGGCGAGCTGCCGAGCGTGCTGCACACCGCGACCCCGCTGGAGCGGGCCGTCGTATTAGACCTCTCGTTTGACTCGCTGACAGGCGGCGACGACCCGACCGCGTTTGACGTCGACGTTGCCGCGGCCCGGATCCACGAGCAGCTCCGCCGCGCGCGCGTCGACGTCGCGATCGGGCGCTACCGCGAGCCGCGGCCGCTCTACACTGACGCCGCGTTCGGCAGCGACGCGCCGAACGGGGAACGTCGCACCGTCCACCTGGGCATCGACGTGTTCGCAGACGAAGACACGGTCGTCGCGACGCCCCTCGACGCCGTCGTGCACGACGTCGACGTCTGCGAAGGCCACCTCGACTACGGCGGCCTCGTCGTGCTGCGCCATGCGCTGCCCGATGGGACGGCCTTCGGGACGCTGTACGGACACCTCAACCCCGAGAGCATCGCCGAGCTGGTGCCTGGCCAGCGGCTGGCGGCTGGCGACGCGTTCGCCTGCCTCGGAGGCCCTGACGAGAACGGCGGCTGGCCGCCGCACTTGCACCTGCAGCTCCTCGCCGCCGACCCAGCCGCGCTCCCAGCGGTCCCCCGCGGCGTCGCCGCACCCGACGACCTCACACACCACGTCGCCGTCTACCCAGACCCATCCGCGCTGCTCGGTCTACCGGACGACCGCGCGGTCTGGCGTGACCCCCACGGTGACGTCGAGCGCCGACGAGCGTCTCGGTTCGCGAGCAACCTGAAGACGAGCTATTCACGCCCGTTGGCGCTGGTGCGCGGCTGGCGCCACCAGCTGTTCGACAGCGACGGGCGCCGCTTCCTCGACGCCTACAACAACGTCCCGCACGTCGGCCACAGCCACCCGCGCGTCGCCGCGGCCGTCGCCGAGCAGACCGCCAAACTCGCCACCAACACGCGCTACCTGCACGACGGCATGCAGCGATACGCCGAGCGGCTACGCGAGCTCTTGCCGCCCTCGCTCGAGGTGTTCTTCTTCACGCCGTCTGGCAGCGAAGCCAACGAGCTCGCGCTGCGGCTCGCGCGCCAGCACACCGGTCGGCGCGACGTCTGCGTCATGGACCACGGCTACCACGGTCACACGACGGCGACCATGGAGCTCAGCCCCTACAAGTTCCGCCAAGAAGGCGCGCCGCCGCAGCCGGAGTGGGTCCACGTCACCGCCCAGCCAGACGTCTACCGCGGCGACCACCGCGGTCAGGACGCAGGCGCGCGATACGCAGCCGACACCGCCGCTGTGACCGAGCGCGTCGCGGCGGGCCGCGGCGGCCTCGCAGCCTATCTGTGCGAGTCCCTCCCGAGCGTCGGCGGGCAACTCGAGCTCCCTGTAGGCTTCTTGCCCGCCGTCTACGAGGCGGTCCGCGCGGGCGGCGGCCTGTGCATCGCGGACGACGTCCAGACGGGCCTGTGGCGAACCGGTGAGCACGCGTTCGGGTTCCAGCGCTACGGCGTCACGCCCGACGTGCTCGTGCTCGGCAAGCCGCTCGGCAACGGCTTCCCGCTCGGCGCGGTCGCGACGACGCGCGCGGTCGCGGCGTCGTTCGCGCAGGGGCCCGAGTTCTTCAGCACGTTCGGCGGCAGCACGGTCGCGATGGCCGCTGGTCTCGCCGTGCTCGACGTCCTGCGCGACGAAGACCTCGCGGCCAACGCGCGCGCGGCAGGCGAGCGCCTGCTGGACGGGCTCCGCGCGCTGCAGGCCGAGCACGAGCTGCTCGGAGACGTGCGTGGGCGAGGTTTGTTCCTCGGCGTCGACCTCGTGAAGGACCGCGAGAGCCGCGCGCCGGCGACCGAGGCGGCACAGCAGATCAAGGACGCCTTGCGCGAGCGGCGCGTGCTCATCGGCACAGACGGCCCCTTTGACAACGTCTTGAAGATCCGGCCGCCGATGACGTTCGACGCAGCGGCTGCGGATTGCCTGGTCGAAGAGCTCAGGCGCGTGCTCGTGACGACGCGCGCCTGACGCGGCGCCAAGCGCGGAGCAACCACAGCGCGCCCGCGACGAACAGCACCCCGAGCACCACCTGCGCCCAAGCTGCGACCCGCACGATCTTGTGGACCAACGACGCGTGGGCGTCTGCGTCTACGGGGAGCGCGTCGAGCATCTGCGCGACGTGGTGCAGCGCTGAGACCGCGAGGTCACCCTCGGGGAGCGACTGGTGGCACGCAACGCAGGTGCCCTCTCGCTCGAGCAAAGCGCGCTCTCGCTCGTTCAGCGGGCGCGAGAGGCGGAGGTGGTGCCCGACGGTCTGCAATTGCTCGCCGTCCTCGGTCACGAAGCGGGACCAGTCCCCGCGCAGCCCATCAGTCTTGGCGACCTGCGGGCGGGCGTCATTCGCGAGCAACGCCCCGTCGCCGTCCATCAGGTCGACGAAGTGGTCGACGGACGGGTCGACGTCGTTCTTGCCCCCGTCGATGCCGTAGCCAGCGGCCTTTGGGTTGCCGTGGCAGCTCTCGCAGCTGCGCGCCTCGCGCTGCGTCGTGTGCGGCTGCAGCGGCGAATGGTCCACGCCGATCTGCCCCTCGGGCCCAGCGCCCTCGACGTTCGGGATTCGGAACGCGCGGTTCTCGACCAACGGCTCGCCGTCCTCACCGAGCACGGTCGCCGTAGTCTGGCAGCCGGGCACGGCGGGCGCGATCCGCCCCTCGCCGTTGACCGCGAGCGCCGGGTCTTCCCAGCGCAAGTACGCCCGCAGCTCGGAGATCTTCCCCGGGATCCGGTGGGCGTCGGCGCGCTCCGTGAACTCGCAGGTCGTGCCGTCCGCTAGGTGGTCGTGACCGACCGCGACCCAGTCCATCGGGTTGTCAGAGGACGAGTAGTCGATCTTCACGTGGCACCCGTAACACTGGGGCGCCCAGGTCGCGTGGCACGCGTAGCACTCCATGCGGTCCATGTGCAAGCCGACGTCGACCATCGCGACCCTGGCCTTCTTGGAGAGCAGGTCTTGCTCGACCATGCCCTTGAGCGGGATCAGCTCGTGCACCGCGCCGCTGGCGAGGTGCACGTGCACCTTGTCTCCTTGCCGGACGACGTTGCCGAACGGGTTGCCGCGCGCCGTCCGCAAGTAGCCGTCGCCTGCTGCTGGGTGATCGCTCGCCTCGAGGTAGTCCGGCAGCTCCGCGTCCGTGCCGCGCGGCGCGCCGTCCGCAGGCCGCTCCTCGTATTCGTCCATCGCGCCGAGCGGCAGCTCCCACGGGTACGCCGTCGGGGTGCCGTGACAGTCAGAGCACTCGACCTCGACGGCGGCGGTGATCGCGCCGATCAACTGACCGGAGCTGTGCACGTCGATCGACGTGTGGCAGTCCTGGCAGAGGAAGCCCTTGTCGGCGTGGAGGTCCGCGTGCAGCTTGCGGTAGTGCTTGCCGTGCAGCTTCTGCTGCTCGCCGCCGCCGGCGGCCCACGGCGACGGATAGGGCGACTCCATCAGGCCCTGATACGAGACGCCGATCCTCCGGCCGCGGTTGTGGCACGTCGTGCACGTCTCGACCGGGATCCCCGTCCAGGTGTGCCCGTTGGCCGTCACAGGCGCCCCGACGCCGCCCTGGATCGAGTGCACCAACGGCTTGCCAGGCGTCGATCCTTGCGTGGGGTCGCCGCCTTGGTGGACGCCGCTGTTGGCGTAGGGCACGTGGCAGGCGCTGCAGCCCAGGCCGCGGTAGTCGCCGTGCCGCTGCGCGCCGCCGACGGCCAAGTGGCAGCGTTGGCACTCCCCGCGCAGATACGTGAACGCCGCGAGCCGCGGGTCTTCTTCGACCTGCGCCGGCGTCGGCGCCTTGGGCAGCTCTTTCATCGCCTCGAGGAACACCTGCGGCTCCTTCTCCATCAGCTCGCGCATGTAGGCGTGGTGATCGTCGCTCCCGACGCGCTCCTCGACCGGCAGCGTCGTGACGTCGTAGTTGCCGTACTTGTGCTCGTAGCCGCTCAGCCCGCCGAAGCCCCAGAGGGTGCCCTGGATCTTGCCCGCCTCGGTCATCATCAAGCTCTGCCACTGCGTGCGGACCTGCCACTCGTGGCACATCCCGCAGGTGTGCTCGTTGATCCACGGGCTGCCAGGGTCCGGGTAGAAGTCCTTCGGCCCCTTATGGTCCGCGTAATACGCGGGCGTCCCGGAGTGGGCCCGGGCCGCGACGGCGCGCCATTCGTCAGAGTCGCGCGTCATGTCCGCCGTCGCGCGCGCGTCGGCGTCTCCGCCGTGGCAGACGATGCAGCGGTTGTCGTGACCAGCCGACTCTGCGTGGTCGAGGATCGCGAGGAACATCCCGGAGTCGGGGTTCCGGATCGCCTCGATGCCGTCATGACACGTCAGGCACGAGTTGTTCGCGGCGCCAGGGTCGTCCACGTCCACCACCCGCGTCGGGGCCGGGTCCACGATGCGTCGCCCGCAGCCCTGACGCTCGACCACAGCAGACGGAGCGGAGCTCGGCGAGGACGGGTCGCCGCTGCACGCGTAGCCTAGACCGAGCCAAGCGGTGACCCCGACGAGGGTCCAGAGCAGACGAGCGGGCATGACGCCATCTTGCCGCAAGGGAACGAGATGCGGAACCAGGGCCCTCCGCTCTGCCCAAGATCTCGCCAGCGGGTCGGCGCCGCGAGGAGCAGGCCAGTAGCTCGACCTCAGAGTCCCACGACGCGATCGCCGGCGATGACGAACGTGCGCCCGTCTGCCGGATCTACCCGCACTCCGCTGGACCAGGACGTGAACGCCGGCAGCAGCCCGATCCGCGGCCCGAACTGGAAGCACGGCAGCAACAGCTGATCGCCCGCGCCTTGGACCTTGGTCATCGGGTGGAGGTGCCCGCACAGCGTGTAGAGGTCGTCGTCGCACCCCTCGGGCTCGTGACGAAGGACGAAGGGCCCGATCGCCGCGCTCACGCCGTGCGGCTCAAATCCCCAGGCCGCTGGCAACTCCGCGACGTGCCGATCGTGGTTGCCGCAGACGACGTGAAACTCGACGCCGCGGTGGCGCGCGCGCAACTCCGCGAGGCCGGTCGTCTCGAGCGCGTCCCGGTCGTGTACGAGGTCCCCGAGGACCCATAGCGAACGCGCGGCGCACGCGTCGATCGTCGCGGAGAGCCGCGCGAGGTCCGCGGCGCCGACGCCGGACGGGACCGGCACGCCGCGACGCTGGAACGCCTCAGCCTTGCCGACGTGCACGTCCGCGACCAAGAGCGCGCCGCGCTCAGGCAAGAACAAGCCGCGCTCCGGGCGCAGCTCCAGCGGCTCGCCACGCCAGGAGAACTTCACGCGCCCACCTGCTCACGCCACTGGGTCTTAATGCGATCCAGCCGTCGCAGCTCGCTCTCCGTCGAGAGCCGCGCCTCGACGCGGTCGAGCAGCAGCGGGAAGGCGAGCGGCGACGGCTGCGAAGTCTCCACGACCTCCAGCCCGTCGGCGGCGATCCGCCTGAGCACCGACGCGAGGCGGCCTCGATCGAAGTGGCGATCGAGCACCTCACGGCGCGCTTGCGTCAGCAGCATGTGGTCGGGCTCGTGCTGCTCGAAGACGTCGTAGAGCAGGCCCGCCGACGTCTGCAGCTGGCGCGCGCCCTTACGGAACCGGCCGAAGCCCTCTTGGACCAAGCCGGCGACCCGCGCGATCTCGCGAAACTGCCGCCGGCCTAGCTCGGCGCCGTTCACCGCCGAGACCGCGTCGTCGTCGAGACCGTCGCCAGACCACAGCTCCGAAGATGTGATGCGCGCGACGAAGTCAAAGCCGCCGGCCGCCATCAACTCCAAACCGTAGTCGTTCGCCGACAGCGCGAAGGTCGCCTCGCTGTCCGCGCCGAGCCGCGCCGCGAGCAGCGCGGCGAGGCCCTCGTTCGCGAGCTGACCGCCGAAGGGAAACAGGAACAGGTGGGATCCTTCACGCGTCTCGGTCACCTCCGCGAGAACGCGGCCGCCGGGGAGGCGCGAGACCGCCGCCTGACGACGCAGCAGGTCAGCCGCTCGCCCGACCTCTACGCCGAAGTCCGCGAGATCTTGGCCGGACGCGAGCGCGGCGCGCAGCTCCACGAACAGCCGCTCGGTCGCGCCCGCGAGCGAGTCTGAGAGCGGCAGTCGCCCGCCGGTCCACTTCGGCACGTGGTCGGTGCTGCCGCGCGCGGCGCGCACGCGCACGTCCATGTCCCGAATGGACACCAGCTCCAGCACCCGACCCGCGAACACGAACCGCTCACCTGGACGAACGCGGCTCACGAAGCGCTCCTCGACAAGGCCCAGGCTGCCGCCGTTGAGGTAGCGCACGCGCATCGAGCTGTCCTGGGTGATCGTGCCGATCGCCATGCGGTGCGCTCTGCCGGCCGCTTGGTCGGCCACGACGACCCGACCGTCCACGCGCGCGACCCGATGGAACCTCGGGTAGGCCGCGAGCGCGTCGCCCCCCGCCTCGACGAAGGTCAACACGCGGTCGAAGGTGGCCCGATCGAGGCCGCGGTAGGCGGCGGTTCGGACGACCTCGGCGTAGAGGTCGCCAGGCGAGAAGCCCCCGCCGACCGCGCATGTGACGAGGTGCTGCGCCAGGACGTCGAGCGGTCCGCAGAGCGGCTGCTTCGCCTCGACCTCGCCGGTGTCCAGCGCACGCCGCAGCGCCTCGATCTCGAGCAGCTGCATCGCGTGCGTCGGGACCATCCAGACCTCGCTGCGCGCGCCCGGGCGGTGACCCGAGCGTCCCGCGCGCTGCAGCAGCTGCGCGACGCCGCGGGCCGAGCCGATCTGCACGACGCGCTCGACCGGCGCGAAGTCCACCCCGAGGTCGAGCGAGCTGGTGCACACCACGAGCGTGACGCGGCCGCTGTTGAGCCCGGCCTCGATGCGCGCCCGCTCTTCGGCCTCGATGCTGCCGTGGTGCAGCGCCAGCTGCTCGAACCACTCCGGCCGGCGCTCCAGCAGAGCCCGGTACCAGCGCTCGGCCTGGTGGCGCGTGTTGGTGAACAAGAGCGTCGACCGCGCCGGATCGAGCGCCTCGACCACCGCGTCGAACATCGTGCCGCCCAAGAAGCCGAACCACGGCAGCTGCGTCGCGGGGTCGCCTAGCACCGATTCGACCACGACGTCAGGGCGCGCGTCCGAGCGCACGACTGCGGGCGCGGACTCGGTGACGCCCGCGGCCGCGCGCGCCAGCTCGTCGACGTTGCCCAGCGTCGCCGAGAGCGCCCACGTGCGCAGCCCTGGCGACATGCCGCGCATGCGCGCCAGCGCGAGCTCGGTCTGCGTGCCGCGCTTGCTGCCGACCAGCTCGTGCCACTCGTCGACGACCACCGTCTGCACCTGCGCGAACTTCTCGGCGGCGTCCTCGTAGCTCAGCAGGATGCTCAACGACTCTGGCGTGGTCAGCAGCTCGGTCGGCAGGCGCTCGCGCAGCTTGCGCTTGCGATAGGCCGACGTGTCGCCGCTGCGCGAGGCGACGCGCACCGGCAGCCCGAGCTCCTCGACCGGGCGCTGCAGCGCCGCCTCGATGTCCCGCGCCATCGCGCGGAGCGGCGTCACCCACAGCACACAGAGGCCCTTGCGGCACGCCTCCTCGTCGGCGAGCGCCAGCGCGAGCGCGCCGAAGTAGGCCGCGTACGTCTTGCCCGTCCCGGTCGGCACGCAGACCAAGCCGTCGCGACCGTCGAGGCGCGCCCGCCAAGCCTCTTCCTGGTGCAGCTGCGGCCGCCAGCCCTGGTCACGCATCCAGCCGCGCAGCCGCTCAAGGTGCGTGCCCGCGTCAGTCACCCTGGCCTCCTTCGATCATGCCAACGACGTCCGCCAGGGTGTTGGCCGACCCCGGTGCGCGCTCCCGCCGCCAGCGCGCGATCCGGGGGAAGCGCAGCGCGACGCCGCTCTTGTGGCGCGTCGACCGCTGCGCCGAGTCGAAGTGCAATTCGAACACGTGCGCTGGTTCGACCTGGCGAACCGGCCCGAACTTGT
>JAYYEE010000128.1:0-3713 GCA_036160175.1 Planctomycetota bacterium | reverse complement strand
GCGACGCTGCTGGGCGACGCGTCGGGGCTGGAGATCGAGGCGCTCCGCGCCGACGTGCGGTTCGAGTTGGTGCAGAAGGCCCGCGCGCCGAGGGTGCGCGCGACCACCAAGGAGAAGATCGCGGGCGTCATCCTGGAGGCGCTCGAGTGGCAAGTGGAGCGCCTGCGCACCCTCTTCACCGAGTTCGCAGGCCCTGCAGGGCCTGCCGCAGCGCCGCCAGCGGACGAACCGGCCGACGCAAGCGAAGGCTAGCGCGCAGCGGCCGCCTGCGAGCGCAGGGCCTTACCTGGCCGGACAGGCAGCCCGCATCCGCCGAGCCCGCTCCACGTCGACAGGCGCCGCCGCGTCGCCGTCCGCCTTGCACCAGCTGCCGACGATCGCCCCGTCGACCGCGTGCCATAGCTCCGACGCGTTGTCTGCGGTCAACCCCGACCCGATCCAGATCGGGAACGCGCCGACGGCGCCTCGGACGCGCTTGAGCAAGTCACCGTCTACCGGCTCACCGGTGCGGGCGCCTGACAGCACGATCCCGTCCGCGCCGGATCTCTCGGCGACGTCCTTGGCGCCGGTCGCGACGTCGATCGGCGCCAGCGGCGCCGCGTGCTTCACCAGGAAGTCAGCTAAGAGCTTCGCGTCGCTCCCCAGCTGGCGTCGGTAGGCCGCGATCCGCGCGGCCTCACCCGAGATCACGCCCTGGTCCGTGACGTATGCGCCGGTGAGCACGTTGACGCGCACCCACCGCGCCGCGGTCACCGCGGCGACTCCGTATGCAGCGAACCCGTCGTTTCGGAGGCAGTTGACGCCGATCGGCAACCCCGTCGCGCGCTGCAGTCGATCAGCGGCGACCGCGACGCCGGCGACCACATCCGGCGCGACCGGGTCGTCCGCGGTTCCCCGCCGAAACGGCGCGTCCCCGAAGTTCTCGACCACCAAGCCGTCGAAGCCGGCCTGCGCGTAGGCCTCCGCGTCGCGCTGCGCTTGAGTGAGGACCTCATCCATCGAGGCGTGCCCAGGCGAAGAAGGGAGCGCGCCGAGGTGTACGACGCCGAGGAGCGAGCGGGTGGATGTCATCGCTTCAACCTAGCCCGAACGGACATCTTGAGGCCTTTCCAGGACCTGGCGAGGGACTGCGCGCTCCGGATCCACGCGGCAGCGCCGCCGTAGTCCTCGGCCTGCATCAGCTCCCAGGCGTGATCGAGCCGCGCGTCTGCGCGCCGCTCGCGGATCAAATGCTCGTAGTGCTCGTCGCCTGCGTGCCGCGCGCCGACCCGATCCATGGCGGCATCGATCGCACGCAAGATGCGCTCACTGCCAGCAGGCTGGATGGCCCGCTCGCGACAGAACGTCAGCGGGTTCGCCGAGTAGGCGATCGGCTCTCGGAGCGACATACGCAGCCAGAGCTCGTAGAACTCGACGCCGGCGAGGTCCGGCGACTCATCAAACCCTCCGGCCTGCAGCAGCGCCGCCCGTGAGGCCACGACCGTGCTACAGATCACCGGGTTGGACTGGATCAAGAACTCCTCGGTGATGACGTCGGGGACCGCGCGCGTGAAGTTGCTCCGCCCGCGGACGCGATCGCCGCGCACGATCCAAGCCTCGCTCGCCAAGCATCCAGGGCCGAGCGCCTCGATCTGCGAGACATCTCGCTCCAGCTTGTCCGGCACGAACCAGTCGCCGGCCTCGCAGAAGGCGATGAAGTCGCTGCTAGACGCCTCGATCGCGCGATTACGCGCGGCGCCGACGCCCTCGGCGCCGGCGCTGACGACCTCGACGCCGGCTTGGTTCGCGACGCCGATGGTCCCGTCCACCGAGCCTTCGTCAATCACGACGACCTGCGCGGGGACGAGGGACTGGTCGCGGATCGAATCGAGCGTGCACCCTAACGACCGCTCGGCGTTGCGAGCCGGTACGACGACGGTCAAGGACGCGGAGCTGGTCATGGTTACGCGCGGCGGCCTCGTCAGGCCCCGCTCCTCTCGGGGCGCCAATGTAACCGATGCCGGCGGCAGATGAGAGCGAGGGGCCTTCGCCCCAGCACCCAGGGTTCTCCCCCGACGCTTGCATCGAGCGCGGACGCGAGCATCCTTTGTGCGGCCGCCGTGATCAGCCATCCCTCCAAACCTCGCGTCACCTTCTTGTGCCAGCGCGTCCCGTGGCCGCCTGATCGCGGCGACCGGATCACGACGTGGCACTACTTGCAGCACCTGCTAGCGTCAGGCGCGGAGGTCACCCTCGGCTGCTTCCAGGAGGAAGAGCGTGACGCCGACGCCGTCGCCTTCCTGCGGGAGCGCTGCGCCGAGGTCATCGCGCCCCGGATCCATCGAGGCAAGCTGCGCCAACTCACAAGCCTGCGAGGGCTGCTCTCCGGCGAACCGCTGACCGTGCCGTTCTTCCGGCATCCCTCCCTCGCCGCTGCGGTGACGCGTTGGTGCGCGACGCCCCCCGAGCTCGTCTTCGTGTATTCCTCGTCGATGGCGCAGTACGCGCTCAGGTGCGCGGCCAAAGCTCGGGTGATGCACTTCGCCGAGCTCGACTCCGACACGTGGCGGCAGTACGCCGACGTCGGCGTGCGCGGCCGCTTCGGCCGCGTCGCGCTGAGCTGGATCTACGGACGTGAGGCAAAGCGGCTCCTCCAGTTCGAGGACCGCGTCGCGCGGACGTTTGACCGCTCGCTGGTGGTCAGCGAGGTCGAGAAGGACCTGTTCATGCAGCAGATCCCCGGCGTCGTGCCCAGCGTGCTGCCTAACGGCGTCGACGTCGACCACTTCACGAGCAGCGGAGACGACCGACGCCACCCAAAGACCGCCGTGTTCACGGGCGTGATGGACTACGAACCGAACGTCGACGGCGTCCGCTGGTTCGTCGAGCAGTGCTGGCCGACGCTGCGGCAGCGCCACCCTGACGCGAGGCTGCTCATCGTCGGCAGCAGCCCGACGCCGGAGATCTACAAGCTGAGCGGCAAAGACGGGGTCCTCGTCACCGGCCGCGTCGACGCCACGCCGCCCTACTTTGACCAAGCCAGCGTCGCGATCGCGCCGCTGCGAATGGCGAGGGGCGTGCAGAACAAGGTCCTCGAAGCCATGAGCATGTCACTCCCCGTGGTCGCATCGCCGCAGGCTTCACAAGGCCTGGGCGACGTACCTCCCGCGTCGCTGGCGGTGGCCGACAGCGCAGCAGCGACCATCGAAGGCGTGCACCAGTGGTTCGCCGACCCTGCGCAGGCCCGCCGCGACGGCGACGCGGCCGGCGCGTGGATCCGGCGCGAGTGGCGTTGGGAGCGCATGTATGAGCGCTTGGACGAGCTCCTGGACTCGCTCGGGGTCTCGCTGGCGCCGCGCTAGCGATCCGTGATGCGAAACACGACCTCCACGTCGGTCTCGCTGTCGACGGCGACGCCGTCGGCAGTCGCTGGCTCGAAGCGCCACTTCCTCGCCGCCGTGAGCGCGGCGCGGTTGAAGCCGGCATAGCGCGACGGCGCCTTCAAGCTGACCTCGCCCACCGAGCCGTCTGCGAGCACGAGCACGCACAGCACGACGGTGCCCTCGCGCCCGAGGCGGCGCAGCTTATCGGGGTAGACGAGCGGATCGCCGCGGTCCGAGCACGTGGCAGACGTGAACGCGGGCTCCGCCGGCGCAGGGGGCGCGAGCTCGACCGGCGGCGCCGCGGGCGCCGCGACCTCCGCGACGGGCGCGGGCTTGCGCAGGCGCTCCTTG
>JAYYEE010000127.1:0-2897 GCA_036160175.1 Planctomycetota bacterium | reverse complement strand
CAATGTGTTTACGCCTCTGAGTCGTCGCTGGGGGGCGTGCTGTCCCGTGGAGATGTGCGCGAGCGCGCCGTCGGCGACCAGGCGTTACGGGCGAAAGTCCGTGACTCCAGCGCTGCTGGACGGCCCGACGCCCGAGTCGTGCTGGTAGAGCGTGCTCCCCGCGACGCGGGGGATGTCCTGGTGGCGCACGAGGCAGCGGAGCCGCTCGCTCCGCTGGGGCTGCGCGTCTTTGTCCGCGGGGATCGCCAGCACATACCACCACCAAGCGACGTTCGGGCGGAGCGAGGACCACTCTGCATCAGAGATCCGGAAGGAGGTGCTGCTCCCGTCGACCTCGAACGCGCGGTTCTCGTCGTGGTGCGTGCCGCCGAAGCCGAGCACGACGACGTAGCGAGCGACCGCCATGTCTGGCGCCCGCCAGCGGAACTCCGGAGACTGCTCCGCGCGCGTCATGTGGGCGGGCTCATGGGAGCGCAGGATCGGCTGGGCGGACTCTGCTGGGTTGGTGTCCGGCGCGTGGTGCATGTCGTACCAATACACCACGGGCATGTGGGCTTGCTCAGGCAGGATGTAGGCCTTGTGGAACGTGCACTCCTTACACACGTCCGGGAGATCTTGGGTCAGCATCGCGCGGCGCAGGTCTTGCGCCTCAGCTCCGTTCCAAACCGCGTCGAACTCCTGAGTCTCGAGGTTGCCGAGCTTCAGGGTCTCGTCGGCCGCGACACAGCACGGATACGCGTCGCCGTCGGCGTGCACCTTCAGGTGGTCGACGGACTGCACGCAGTAGCCTGGGAAGAAGTAAGGGAGCTCGTCCCAGATGGCGCCGTCGGTGCGGCGGTCCGGTCGGTAATGCTTGTCCTTACCGCGGTGCTCAAACGTCAGCCGTTTCTGGCCTTCAAAGCTGACGTTGATCTGCTTGTCGCGCGCGACCTGCTCGACCTTTCCGAGCATCCAGCTGACCCACTCAGGCGACATGTGCTGGAGCGCGTCG
Organism: Planctomycetota bacterium; assembly: GCA_036160175.1. GTDB lineage: Bacteria > Planctomycetota > UBA1135 > UBA1135 > UBA2386. Next base: position 1,906 of record JAYYEE010000127.1, on the reverse strand, counting down.
GAGTAGACGCGGTCCGGGGTCAGCGCGTCGGACATGAGCAGGCTGAGGATGCGGACGGTCGTGCACCCTTGGTCCGCGAGGTAGGCCACGGTCTCGTCGAGGAACGGCGCGTTCTCGACCATGAAGACGATGTTCGCCTGCGGCTCGATGCCGTGATCCAGGCAGAGCTTCGCGGCCGCGGGCAGGTTCTCGAAAACTGCCTTGGTCTTCGCGCGCAGCCGGATGCGCTCGTAGACGTCCGGCAAGTGGCTGTCGATCGAGAAGGTGACCGTGTTGACGAGCGGCTCAAGCTCTCGGAAGCGCTCTTCGGTGAGGTACTGTGCGTTGGTGATGACGTCGAGCGTCAGCTCGTGGCGCTCTGCCATGCCGCGTGCGAGGTCCCACGTGATGATCAGCGGTTCGCTGCCGACGAACGGCGAGAGCACCGACGCGGTCGGGAGCACGTCCTCCTCCAGCACCCGGATGACGCGCTCGGTCATCTTCTTCATCGGCGGGTTGTTGCCGTCGTAGCACATCGTGCACGACATGTTGCAGAAGTTGCTCAGCTGGAGCTCCGCGACGCGCGGCTTGGAGCCGAACCTGAGGTTGCCCTCGACGAGGTCGCGGTCGAGCAGCCCGCGGTTGCGCCGCAGCGCCTCCTGCTTGGCGGCGGAAGCCTGCTTCTGTTGCTGCAACTCGTCCGGGTTGTCGGCGCTCGCGTCTCGCATGACCCGACGCTACGCCCTGCCGTAGGCGACGAAAAGGCCCGAGCGCGAGCTCCTGGCGCTGCGTAGGGGTCGTGGTGACGCGGAGCGCCCGCGTCGGCGCCGCCGAAGCTGCGGCGGCATCGCGGTGTCGGCGCCTTCGCGGCGGCCTGGGGATCAGGAAGGCGTCAGCCGGACCCGGCTGCGATCAACAGCTCTTGCATCAGCCAGAGTCGGCCTTCTTGCTCGCTTCGGCCGTAGCTTTGCGAACGTCTACGACGCGGACATCGAACGTCAGCCGATGCCCCGCCAGCGGGTGGTTGGTCGTGATCACGACGTCGTCACCGTTGAGCTTGAGCACACGGACGTCGACGACGCCGCGCGGCCCCTTGGCTTGGAAGGACACGCCCGGGCGGATGTCCGCGTCAGCAGGGAACTGCGAGCGCGGGACAGCCTGTTCGGCGGCGGGGTCGTATTCTCCGTAGGCATCCGCGGCTTCGACCTCGAGGCGGCACTCTTCGCCGACGCGCTTGCCCTCGAGCTGCTTCTCTAGGCCCGGGACCATTTGGCCGGTGCCGTGGACGTAGACGAGCGGCTCGGCCTTCATGGCGTCTTCGACGACGGTGCCGTCGTCGAGCGTTAGTCGGTATTGCAAGCTCACGCGTTGGCCGCTGGAGATCACGTCGGTCATGCCCAGAGCGTAGCAGCCGATGGTTCCATGGCCCTCTGCGGGCCCAGAATGTGCGGGCACAGCACGGCGCTTTTTGTGGGAACCTGGCGCCCGCGTCTGGCACCATGCGTGTGTGATTTCCTCAGCGACTCTCGATCGAACCGGCGTCATCGCCTCGGTGTTGTGCGCGATCCACTGCGCCGTGGCGCCGATGCTGATCGTCGTGGCGCCGACCTTGGGTGGGTTCTGGGTGCATCCGTTGGCCCACTTGGGGATCGCCGCGCTCGTCTTGCCGGTCGCTGGGTTCGCGCTCAGGCGGGGGTTTCAGGCGCACCGGCTCCGCTGGATTGCCGTCTTAGGGGGCGTCGGGATCGCCTTGATCTTGCTCGGCTCCGCTTACCCTTACTTCACCGCCCCGGCGTCAGGGTGCGAGGCCGGCTGCGACCACTGCTGCCCGTCTTATGTGGTCGACCCGGTCACGGGCGAAGAGCGGCTGAACATCCCGCCAGCCAGCGTCATCACGTTGATGGGTGGCGTCTCGCTGGTCGTCGCG
>JAYYEE010000126.1:0-4373 GCA_036160175.1 Planctomycetota bacterium | reverse complement strand
GACCCGCGTCAAGCTGCGCCTGTTCAACCAGCCGGTCGTCGAGAACGGCGAAACGCTGTCGCGTGACATCTATCGTCAGGGCGGCCGCATCGGCATCGAGATGCCGGCGACCGGGCGCCTCGACTGGGGCCTCAGCGCTATGTTCGCGGACTACTCCGACAACAACAACCGCGTCGAGGGCAACGCCTTTATCGCCTACGAGTTCCTCGCCGCTCCTAAGGAGCTGCGGGTCCTGGTGAAGGCCGACTTCATCGACAGCGCGCGCGAGAACGAGTTCGGCCCCACGTCGAACATCCAGCTTGTGGGGCTGGAGACCCCCTACTTCTCGCCGTCTGCCTACTCGGTCTACTCCGTGCTCGGATCCTGGCGCCAACAGCTGGGCCAGGACTGGTTCACCGGCGCGGACAACATGTTCTACACCGTCACTGCGGGCTTGGCGTTCGACTCCAACGGCGTCGGGTTCACCGAGTTCAGCATGGGCGGCGGCTACGACATCACCAACTGGCTGAGCTTCGGCGCCGGCCTGCGGCTGGTGCGCTCGTCCGCGATCGACATCACCTCCGGCTTCGCCGAGATGACGATTCGTTGGCCGTAACCCAACCACGACCAGGAGTCGCAGCATGCCTTCGTGCACCGACCTCACGCGGCCGTTGTTCGCGAGCTTGCTGCTCTCCGCGCTCGCTGGCTGCGGCAAAATGAGCAACGTGACTCGGGGAGCCGGCTTCGGCATCAACTTGGCCGGGGCCGAGTTCGGGGCGCTGCGCCCCGACTTCTCCAACGCCAACGCCGGCGCGCACGGGACCGACTACTTCTTCCCGTCGCGTGACGCGATGGTCCATTACGCGAACCGAGGCATCAGCCTCTTACGCGTCCCCCTCTCATGGGAGCGGCTGCAGCCGCGGCTCGGAGAGCAGCTGGACCCGGCATACCTCGCGCGAATCCTCGAGTGCCTCGATCACGCATCCCAGCTCGACTGCTCGGTCGTGCTCGACGTCCACAACTACGGTCGCTACCGCCTGCAGCGCGGTGACCGCGTCGAGGAGCTCATCGTCGCGGACCAGCGGCGCAAGCAGTCCGAGCTAGACAGCTCGTTCCTCGTAAACCTGTGGCTCCGGCTCTCTGATCACGTCCGCGGCCACCCCGCGGTCACCGCCTACGGGCTGATGAACGAGCCCCACGACATGGCTGGCGCGGACTGGCACGCGACCTCAAACAAGGTCGTGAGCGCGCTGCGCAGCGCGGGCGACCAAACCTGGATCTGGGTCGCCGGCGACGCGTGGTCCAGCGCCGAGAAGTGGAACCGCTACAACCCGCCGCGCCCGTGGGTGCACGACGACCTCGGCAGGATCGCCTACGAAGCGCACGTCTACTTCGACGCCAACGGCAGCGGCAAATACGAGCGCTCGTACGCCGAAGAGACCCGCCTCGACCCGCGCGCGGTACACCGCGGCAGCGAGCGCATACAACCCTTCCTTGAGTGGTGCGATCGCAACAGCGCGGTCGGCGTCATCGGCGAGTTCGGGGTACCTTGGAGCGACCCAGGCTGGATGCCGGTGCTCGAGGAGTTCCTCACGGAAGTCCGCCGCCACGACATCAAGGCGTGCGCGTGGGCCGGCGGCGACTACTGGGGCGACTACCCCCTCTCGCTGCAAGCACGCGACGGCCAGGATGTCGCCACGCTCAAGCGGATCGCCTGGCACAACTCGCAGTCGGCATCTCCCGTGACGGCGAGGCCGCCCAGGCCGGGCCGCGCGGGCCGCTGACCGGGCCGCCCCGGCTCAAGCCGAAGCTCGCTGTTGATCGATACCACATATGGCGATGCCGAATCATCGGAACAACTGGGGCTTACACGGGAGCCGCCCACGCGCGCAGCAGCGACCGCTCCAGCCGGTGCCGGCCGAGGTCGCGCACGCCCCGGTGCCACGGTGGATCACCGTCTCTGGCCTGGAGCTCGGCGCTGGCCAGCCCGGCTTCTGCAACGAGCACCCGGGCGCCCCGGGGCATGACTACTTCGCCCCCCACCGCAGCACGCTGGAACAGCTCGCAGATGAGGGCTTCGTCGGCTTCCGCATCCCCTTCCGCTGGGAGCGCCTGCAGCCAGTATTAGGCGGCCCGCTCGACCCAGACGGAGTCCAGGAGCTCCGATACCTGATCAGCTCTGCGGATCGCATCGGCAAGCGCGTCGTCCTCGCGATGCACAACGGCGGCAGCTACCGCATGCTCGTCGACGGCACGCCGACCACATGCGGCCTGGAGCAGAACGTCGACGGCGCGATCCGGCTCTACGACCAGCACCTCGCGGAGCTGTGGTCGCGCATGTCGCACGCGCTGTGCGGGCTGCCCAACCTGCACGGCTACAGCCTCGGCGGCCCGGCTGAAGGGCTGCCCGAAGGCGCTTGGCAGCGCGCGGGCCAGGCTGCGGTCGACGCGATCCGCGAGGACGGCAACACCGTGAACATCTTCGTCGCAGGCAACGGTCGCTCACACACCGAGACCTGGGATATCGACAACCCGCCTGAGCTTTGGCTCGAGGACCCGATCGGCAAGCTCGTCTTCGAAGCTCGCTGTCACCTCGACCACGACGCGTCTGGCTCCTACGCCCGCAGCTATGACGAAGAGCTCCGGCTCGATCCAGCGCTCACGCAGCGCGTCACAGGGCGGCTCAGCCCGTTCGTGCGTTGGCTCGCCGAGACCGGCGCGAAGGGCGCGATCACCGAGCTCGGCGTCGATGCGACGTCCCCTGGTTGGGCCCCGCTGTTGAACGAGCTGCTGCAGGTCGCGCGGTCCACGGAGCTCGCGTCGATCTGCTGGAAGGCACGCCGACACAGCGACGACGACCCGCCAAGCGACCGCGACGTCGAAGATCCGCCAAGCTCGCCCACCAAGCAGGTCGGGCTATTTGGCCCTCGCGCCAAGCGCGCGTGATCACGCGGCGCGAAGCGCGGGCTCGACTCATCGGCGAATGCCGAGCTCGACGACCAGTGGCTTGAGCGCCGCGATGCGCTTGTCGAACTCGCGCTCGAAGCAGTGATCGAGCGCGAACGCCCTCGACCGCCACGCGAACGCGGCGAGGCGATCATGGTCTCCCAGCAGCGCCGCGACGGCGTCTGCGAGCAACGCGGGCGAAGAGAGCTGCGTGACCACGCCGTTGCACGCGGCCGCCGCGAACGCGCACCACATTCGGTTGCCGTAGCCGACGATCGGCAATCCAGCGCCGCTCGCCTCCAGGTAGGTGCACGACGGGTCGTCCTGGAGGTGGCAACACAGGAATACGTCGTAGGTCTGCGCGCGCGTCATCAACTCTGGGAACGGGATCGGGTCGTGGATCTGGATGCGCTCTTGCAGCCCAGCTGCCCGCACGCGATCGCGCATGCGCGCGCCTTCGCTGCCCTGCCCGTAGAAGTCCAACTCGAAGTCCACGCCGCGCTGCGCGAGCAGGACGCCAGCCTCAACGGCGTCCATGACGCCTTTGGCTGGCGTGAACCGGCCCGAGAACAGCAGCCGCGGGCGGCGTCCCGCGCCGACGCGAGCAAGCCGCTCAGCGAGCGTGGCTTCGGCGATGACGCCGCCTGCCGTCATCCGAGAGTCGAGGTAGAGCAGCCGCTCCGGGTTGATGCGGGCGCACTCCTCGTAGACGGGGAAGCCGTTGCAGTGCACGGCGCGCGCCAGCCGCCGGTCGCGCACGTCCCCGCGGAAGCGTAGCCACGCCCGAACCGCACGGACCGCGCGACGCAGCGGACCGACGACAGACGCTTGGGCGAACACCACCTGCGTGCGCCAGTTGTATTCCGCCACCGCCACGTACGGGACCTTCATGCGCCGAGCCAGGCCGGCGACGCCAAAACCGACCCCGTAGACAAGGTCCGCCTCGCGCACCAGCGCGCGGACGCGGGCGCGGTCGACGTCGCGCACGCGGAAGCTGCCGTCGCAGGCGACCGGCGCGACACGGTACGGCAGCGACGCGACCGGCAGCTCGACCCCGTCCATCAAGCGCTCCGACGCTCCTAGGGCCGGCGCCAGCACCGTGACCGCGCAGCCCAGCCCTTCGACATACGCGCAGATCCCGGTGTGGAGCTTGCGGTCGATGAGGATCGCGTCGCCGCGGAGCGCGCACGGGCTGTATGTCGGGACAAGGATCATGTGGCAAACGTCCAGCGCTGGCGCGCGGGTCACGAGCGCCATGCTCCGCATCCCACGACGCGCCGAAGTAGCCAACCGAGGGGTTCGTAGGCGCGCAGCTGCGGCTGCATCACGGAATCATAAGCAATTCAAAAAGCTTGTGTTGCGGCATTTGGGCCGCCCGCGCTGCGCCGCCGAGCCGGCGGCCGCCGCGGCGCCCATCGCCGCGGCGGACCCATCCGACGCGCACAGGC
>JAYYEE010000125.1:0-6884 GCA_036160175.1 Planctomycetota bacterium | reverse complement strand
CCGCTCTGCCACTCCTGTCCTCGCTTCGTTTGCCGCGGCGTTCGCCACCTCCATCGCTGACGCGCAGCAATGGCAAGCCCAGCAAGTCCTCGCCAACACGCTCCAGGCCCCGATCGAGTCCGACTCTATCGACCTTGACGGGGACGGGGACATCGACTTCGTGACCGTGGTGCTCGGCACCGACGAAATCGTTTGGCACCGCAACAACGGCAACGGCACCTACAACACTTTCGGCTTCGTCACGGGCCTGAACAACCCCGGCAACCTCGTGGTCGCTGACGTGGACGGCGACGGCGATGACGACATCGTCGGAGCCAGCTCGGGCAGCTTCTTCCCGCCGGGCCTCAACTCGGAACTCTTCCTCCTCCAAAATAATGGCGGCGGCAACTGGGCCTTCTCGTGGACCAACACGAGCCCGGGATTCCCGTTCGGGTGGGACTTCCAGTTGGCCGACATGAACAACGACGGCAACCTCGATCTGGTCCAGGCCCTCGGCGCCAACTTTGACCAAATCGGCTGGCGGGCCGGTAACGGCACCTCGGGCCCGCTCGCCTTTGGCCCTGCTGGCAACGTGGTACCGGTCACGACCGGCGGCCAAGGCGATGAACCGCGCGACATCGAGCTAGCCGACGTGGACGGGGACGGTGACATCGACGTGCTCGTCTGCTTCTACATCAGCGACGAACTCGCTTACTTCCGCAACAACGGCAACGGCGCGACCTTCACCAAGGTCTCGATCGAGACCGGGGCCCTAGGCGTGCGCACGGTCAAGGCGGGCGACCTCAACGGCGACGGCATCGTCGACGTGGTCCGGACGACGGTGCTTAACGGTCAGCTCGCCTACTTCCCGGGGACGGGCGGCGGCAGCTTCGGCCCGAAGGTCATCGTCAACACCTACGCGACGTCGCCCACAGGCGGCGGCACCAGCGGCATTGACCCCATGGGCCCGCGCGGCCTGGACGTCGCCGACCTCGACGGTGACGGCGACCTCGACCTCGTCGTCGCGTCCGAGGCCAACAACCGCGTCCGCGTCCACTACAACGACGGCTCGGGCAACTTCATCGCGCCCGCGACGAACGCCTCCGCTAACGCAGGCTCAGTCTCGCACGTATTTACCGTCGACGCGGACGGCGACGGCGACCTAGACGTGCTCTCGACCGCGCCCGCGACCGGCCGCGTGCGTCTCCACCGCAACCTCTGTGATCAGGGCTGCGCGACGGTGACGACCTACGGCAGCGGCTGTGCCGGCGCGCCGAGCCTGACGAGCAACAACCCGAAGCTCAACGGGAGCTGGGACCTGACGATCAACGGCCTCGGCGCCGCGCCGGCGGCGTTCCTGTGGTTCGGCAACCAAGCGAGCAACCCCGGGCTGCCGCTGGCCGCGCTCGGCGCGCCTGGCTGCAGCGCCTACACGAACGGAAACCTCGGCGCGTTCCTGGTGCTGGCGACGGCTGGCTCTGGCGTCTACCCGCTCAGCGTCCCGAACAACACGGCGCTGATCGGCGCGTCGCTCGCGTGCCAAGCGACGGCCGCCACGACGCTCAACAGCTTCGGCATCGCGACGTCGAACGGCCTGCTGGCGACGGTCGGCAACTGATCCGACCGGTCGCCCTCCCCCGGCGCGGCGAGACGCCGCGTCCGGGATGCGGCTCCGACGAAGTGGCGCGCCAGCAGCGCCGCCCTACACTGGCGGCCGATGCGTGCGCCGATGTTGTGGCTGGCCCTGGCGATGCACGTCGCGTTCGCGACGACGTACGCTTGGTCGACGCCGCACTTCGAGGGGCCAGACGAGAACAGCCACTACGAGTATGCGTGGCACCTCGCTGGCGCTGGCAAGCTGCCGCTGACCCCGTCGCTGCAGGCTGAGCGCGGCGCGCTCCAAACCGAGGCCGCGGTGCTCGCGCACCATCCGCCGCTCTACTACGCGCTGGTCGCGGGCGTGATCGCCGGATCCGGGCAGCGTGACGCGCTGTTCTCGCCGCGGCTGAACCCGTCCTTCGGCGCGCCGGCGGCGGCGTCCAAAGACCTCAAGTTCCTGCACGAGCGCGCGCCGGACGCCTTGCTGAACTGGCTGCGGATGACCTCCGTGTTGCTCGGCGCGCTCTCGATCTTCTGCGTGCACCGGCTCGGCCGCGTCTGCTGCCCGGCGGCGCCCCGCGTCGCGGACCTCGCCGGGCTGCTGGTCGCGTGCCTCCCGATGTGGTCCTCGCTGCACGGCCTGCTCAACAACGACGTGCTCGCCGCGACGCTCTCCTCGGCGACGACCCTGGCGCTCGCGACCACGCTGCAGCGAGAGCGCGTCGGCCTCGGCCGGGCCGCCGGCCTCGGCGGCTTGCTGGGGCTCGCGTGGCTCACCAAGCTGACGACGCTGTTCCTCGGCGGCCTCGCTGCGGCGGTCGCGGCGACGATGCTGCTGCGGCGCCGAATCGAGTGGCGCGCCGTCTTCGTCACGGCGTTCGTCGCGCTCGCGGTCAGCGGCTGGTGGTTCGTCCGCAACGCGGCGGTGCACGGCGACCTGCTCGCGATGAGCGCGCACGACGCGTCGTTCCAGCCGCTGCCGCCCGAGCTGCGGTGGCCCTACCTCCTCGGCCTAGACCCCGCGGCGCCGGCGTTCCTACCAGAGCTGCTCCGCTCGCTGTTCGGTCGCTTCGGCTGGTTCCAAGTCGGGCCGCACCCGGCGTTGGCCTGGTGCGGCGCGGTCGTCGCGGGGCTCGCAGTGCTCGGGTTGGTGCGCGCCAGCTTCGACCGGGAGCGGCGGTGCCTGCCGCGCGGTGGCTGGCTGTTGGTCCTGAGCTGCGGCGCCGTCTTGCTCGGGGCGGCCTACTTCAACTTCAAGGTCTACCAGCCGCAGGCGCGCCTGCTGTTCCCGGCCGTCGCGCCTGGCGCGGTGTTGTTGGCGGCCGGGCTGGTGCGGATCTCGGAGGGCGTGCCGCGTCGCCGCTTGGCGATCTGGCTGCTGCCAGCAGCAGCCGCGGCGGCGTTCTTCGTCACGTTCCGCCCAGCGCGCGCGCCGCAGCTCGCGCCTGCGCCGGTCGAGCACCGGAGCATGGTCGGCGGCATCGTCGACCCTGCCGGCGACGAGTCGATCGCGTGGCGCGTCGCGCCGCCGGACGCGCCGCTGGACGCGGCGCCGGCGTTGGCGTGGCGCGATGACGGCGCGTCGCCAGAGACGAAGTACTCGCTCTACGCGTTCGACGCCGACGGGAGGGTGTGGCTCGCCACGCACGAGTGGACCGCAGGGGGGCTCGTCATCTCCGGCGACGCCTTCGAAGTGCCGGCCAACGTCTGGGCGTTCCTGCCGCGCGGGCTGCCGCTCTCGCTGCGCCTGCGTCGGCTCCCTGCCGCTGCCGACGAGCAGCCGCGCGCGCTCGCCTGCACGCCGCGCTGGCGCGTCACCCGTCGGTGAGCCTGACGCTGCCGAGCCCTGCGGGGCCGACGGCCTTGTCCGAGCCGGGGATCTCGACCGCGTCGATCCACAGCCCGTCAAACGTCGCGACGCCTGCTGGGGTCACGACGACTTCGTTGCGGAGCCCGGCGACCTGCTGGAGCGGCGGCGCGGGCGGCGTCGGCGCGGGCGTCGCGAACGCGTCTCCGACGACCTCGTCGCCCAGCAGGAAGCGGACGCGGAAGCGGCAAAGCCCCAGCACTTGGAGCTGGAGCTTCCGCGCGGCAGACGCTCCCGTCAGCCGCACTTCGAGGCCGCCCTCGTAGACGACGCAGACGCCGGGTTCGTCGAACCAATAGGCCCCCGACGGGAGCGGCGTCGCTAGGTCGCCGACGTCGACCGCGATGCGCGGCGGGTCGTAGTAGTCCTCGGCGAGGAACGCGCGGAGGTCGGCATCGCGTCGTCCGAGGGCCATGTCCTGCAGGTGCGCGAGCCGATCGCTGGAGAACACCGGAGCGCGCGTCAGCGAGCGCAGGGCGTCGTAGTAGCGGCGGAGACCAGGGTGGTGGATGCGGTTGGCGTCGTCGCGCAGCGACTCCCAGTAGCCTTCTGGTAGCCGCCGCAGCACGTGGCCGATGCGCCAATTGGACGGGTCGCGCGCGGGCAATCGCGCCACCAGCGGGTCGCAGAGCAGCGGGTCGACGACGTGGCCGTCGGCGCCGGCGCGGAAGCCGACGACGCCGACAGCGCCGTTCAACAGCCACCAGCGGGCTTCGCGTCCTTCGGGGAACGCGAGCTGCTCGAGCTCTGCGAACTTTGGCACTTGGCGCGTCGGCGATAGCAGCCCGAGCTCGCGGTAATACATGCGGCGCTCGTCGACGATGCCGTGCTGCGCCTCGACCTCGGCGAGCTCCATCGGGGCGTCCTCCGACGGGCGCGTCGCCCACGCAGGCCAGCCGCCGGCGAGCAAGGCCGCCAGCGCTGCGCCGGCGGTCCAGGCGGCGCCGCGCGCGGAGAGCGCGCCAAAGCGGTGCACGAGGCAGGCCAGCGTGACGACGAACGGCGGCAGGAAGAAGCGCCCCTGCATGAAGCCGCCGCCCACCTTGACGACATAGGCGAGGTAGCAGAGCGCGCCGACCGCGAGCCAGCGTGTGCGGGGGCGGGCGAGCAGCGTGAGCGGCCCTAGCGCGCTCACGAGGAAGGTGGCGGGGTCGGCGGTGGCCGTGTGCAGCACGTAGCGTAGCCCCTGCGCCATCACCTCGCTCGCGGGGATGCCGACGCCGAACGCCTTGGCGTGGGCCGTGACCGGGAAGGGGCTGCCGTAGTAGACGCCCGCGAACGCGAGCCACGCGAAGAACGGCGTCGACAGGAGCGCGCCGCGCAGCAAGACGTCACGGAGCGGCACGCCGCGCATGGCCGCGAGCACGCTTGGCAGGCAGAGCAACGCGAGGTCCATGCGGTTGAGGGTCAGCAAGTTCGCGAGCAGCACCGCCGCGGTGTAGCGGCGGACGGGCGCGCGGTCGGCGAGCGCGTTCCCGACGAACGCGAGCAGCAGCGCCGCGGTCAGCGGCACCTCGAGGCCGGACGTCGTGTAGTCGCAGAAGGCCCGCGAGCTGACGAGGACCGCGCCCGTCGCCGCAGCCGCCGCCGCGGTGCGCGCGCCGATCATCAGCCACCAGGCGGCGCCCAACGAGAGGACCAGCGAGATCCCGAGGGTCGTGAAGTAGACTTCGCCCGAGAGCCAGCGCCCGCACGCCAACGTCAGCATCCACAGCGGGTGCGTGTAGGTCTGCACGCGATCGCTCGGGTTCCATCGTAGCCCGAGGCCCTGCGCCCAGCTCTCGACGGTGCGCAGCGTGATGTAGGCGTCGTCGCCGAGCCAGGCCAAGCGGACCGCGACCAGCGCGAGCACGGTCGAGGCGATCGCAGCGACCGCGGCGCGCGCCTTGAGCGGCGTACCGGATAGAGCGGTGGAAGACATGGGGCGGGCGCGGAGTCTAGACGACGGCCCCTCGCGCGCCCAACGTCGGCGCGCCGCTCGCTACATGCGCAGCGCGTAGACGAGCCCGATCGACTCGAGCGCGACGAGCGCCATCACCAGCGTTTGCAGCGCGTGCAGCCAGCGGCTGGGTAGCCACCGCGCGGCGTGATACAGGCCGAGCAGCAGGGCCAGCGTGACCGCGCCGCCCGCGGCGCCGAACCACGCGCCCTCCAGGCGCATCAGCACAGGCACGAGCGCGCCGGGGACCATCGCGAACAGCTTGAAGTAGGTGCCGACGCAGTAGCTGCTATCGCGGAGGAGGCCGAGGAAGGCGGGCGCGAGGCACGGCAGCCACAGCGTCGCCGCGGCGATGGTCCCCGCGCGGCGCGGGGTGCGCAGCGGCGCGGGTGCGCCGTGCGCGGCGCTCATCGTGCGCGCGGCGCCGCCGCCGCGATCACTGAACCGTGACCTCGAGGGCGTTCGTCAGCGACAGGTCCAGGCTGCGCGCGGCGGCGAGCACTGGGCTCCCGTTCGGCAACCCGCTAAAGCCTGAGTTGACCGACGGGTCACAGTAGCCCGCCTGGAAGTGGTAGGTCGTGCCGATGAGCGCCGGATTGTTGGGGATCGGGAGGGCGAACGCCACCGATCCGTCGGCGCGTTGGGCGCTGCCTGCGCTGGTCGTCGCGACCTGCGTCGCGTCGACGCTCTGGATGTAGGAGGTGCAGCCGGTCACGCCGAGCCCGTCGAGGCTCTGGCTGAAGGCGTTGTTGGCGCCGATCGCGCCCCAAAGGAAGGCGGCCTCGCCCGGCGCCGCGCCGTGCAAGCGCAGCTCGAAGCCCGCGTCGCCGGGGTTGGGCTCTTCGTTGGCGCCCAGCACCGACGTGTTGCCGTATGCGTCCGGACACGCGGTGCCGACGTTGGTGACGCCGTTCGGCAGCACGTAGAGTCGCAGCGGGGTCGCGGATGTGGCGGTCTTGTCGTAGCCCGAGAAGCTCATGTAGTCGCCTGCGACACTGAACGCCTGCCCGTCGCCGTTGGGCGACATGCCGGCGGCGGTGAGCTCGACGAGGCCAGGGGTCGCGGGCGCGTTGAAGGTGTAGGTCCAACTCCGCGCGCTGCTGTTGACGTGGGAGACGGCGATCGTGTTGTTCGTCGACCCGGTTTGGGTGTTCGCGCCGGCAGTAAAGGTGCCTGCGTCTGTTTCACACAGGAAGCCGCCGTGGGTCTGGTTCGCGCCGCTCGCGTCGAGGGAGGTGGTCACCGAGATGGACTGGCCGGCGCTCAGCGCGTGGACGCCGGCGTCGGCGACCAAGCTGGTCCGTGAACTGTCGATGCTCGGTCCCGCCTGGAAGTGGCAGCCAGCGCACGAGGCGCCGCTCGCCGAGCCCGGAGAGGTGGTCCAAGTGCCGCTGGACCAGGGCGTCATGGTGGGGATGCCGATCCAGAGGACGGCGGCGCCGGCGAGCGAGAGAGGTTTGGCGAGGGGCGATGCGAGCATGGTGTGGAGGGAAAGAGTGT
>JAYYEE010000124.1:0-13943 GCA_036160175.1 Planctomycetota bacterium | reverse complement strand
GTCGAGGTGAAGTAGGCCGCGCTTAGAGCTGCTGGCTGCCGAGCTGGCCGCAGCCGCCCATCACGGTGCGGCCCTTGGTGACCCTACGGCGGACCGCGACCCCGCGGTCCCGCAACCACCCGTCGAAGCGCGCGACCTCGTCCGCGTTGGGCGGCCGGGTGATCGGCGCGCGGCCTGGGTTGTAGGGGATAAGGTGCACGAGGGTTCGTCCGAGCGGCCTCACGAAGTCGGCGACGCGGTCGGCGTCCTCGGCGCGGTCGTTGATCCCTGGCAACAGGCACCAGTGAACGCCGCGCGCCGTGTTCTTGCGCTGCCGGTAGCGTCCGAGCGCCGCTTGGATCTCCGGCAGCGAGTAGCGGGTAGAGTTGGGCATGATGCGGGCGCGCGCCGCTTCGTCTGCCTGGTTGAGGCTCAACGAAAGGTTGAGCCGCTTGAAGCCGAGCGCGCGCAGGGCGTCGATCCCGGGCACGTGGCCGACCGTGCAGATCGTCAGCTTGTCCTGGGCGAAGCCGAGCCCGCACTGGTCGGTCAGCACCTTCAGCGCCGGCAGCAGACCGTCGAGGTTGTCGAGCGGCTCGCCCATGCCTTGGAAGACGATGGTGTCCTGGAGACTGCCAGACGCCATCCGATCGGCGACCACCTGCCCGACGATCTCTGCTGCGGACAGGTTGCGGAGCAGGCCCATGCGCCCGGTCTCGCAGAAGGTGCAGGCGCGCGCGCACCCTACTTGCGTCGAGACGCACAGCGCGCGGCGTCCGCGGCCCATGGGTAGGGAGACCGTCTCGACCGTGCGGCCGTCTTCGAGCGCGAGCGCGCGCTTGGAGAGCGTCCCGTGCTCGGTGACCTCTCGCTGCTCCGACGCCACCGGCGGGATCGAGAGCGCGGCGTTGGCGCGCCACACGGCGCTCGCGCGCGGCCCGGCGCCCAGGCGCTCGGGGTCGAAGCGGCCCTCGCGGGTCGCCATGCGGTGGATGAGCGGCGCGATGCCCGCGCCCTTCTCGGTCCCAAACCACGCGCCGGCCGTCTGCGTCAGCTCGGCCGCTGGGAGGCCGAGCAGCTGCAGGCGTTGGGTGGGAGGCGTGGGCACGACGGGAGCGGGCAGGGAGCGAACCCTTCATAGCACGGCGTGGGCGGCGTCGCGCGGTCCGGGGGCTTCGCTTGGCAATGCAAAGTTTTAATCCGCGCGGGAAATACCCGGCCACACGAGCGCGCGGATCGGGCAAGATCGCAAGGCATGTCGAGCGATTCGAGCCCGCAGCCGGCGCCACGTGAGCCTGGGCTGGCGGATGGAACCGCGGTCCTTGAAGCACGTTCGGTCTTCCGTCTCCGCAAGGTCGAGGGGCGAGAGGTGCCGATCGTGCGCGACGTCAGCTTCGGCCTGCGTCGCGGCGAGTTCGCGACCATCATGGGGCCTTCCGGCTCTGGCAAGTCGACGCTGCTGCATATGCTGGCAGGCCTCGACCGCCCGTCGGCGGGGCAGGTGCTGCTGGAGGGTGAGGACCTCGGCGCCGGCGACGAAGAGCGGCGCGCAGCGCTGCGGCGTCAGAAGATCGGCTTCATCTTCCAGTTCTTCCATCTGCTCCCCGACCTCACCGTCGAGGAGAACATCACGCTGCCGCTGCGCATCCTCGGGCAGAGCCCGCGCAAACACCGAGACCGCGTCGACAGCCTCTGCGGGCTGCTCGGCGTCGATAGGCTCCGGGATCGGCAGCCGTCGGCCTTGTCCGGCGGCGAAATGCAGCGCGTCTCGATCGCGCGAGCGCTGGTCACGCAGCCGCCGCTCGTGCTCGCCGACGAGCCGACCGGCAACCTCTCCAGCAAGGCTGGCGAAGAGGTCGTCTCGCTGCTGCGCGACGTCTGCGCCAAGCTGTCGGCGACGATCTTGCTCGTGACGCACAACCCGCGGGACGCCGCGGCTGGAGATCGGGTGCTGTTCTTGCACGACGGCGCCCTCTTGCAACAGGCCGAACTTACCGGCGGACCCTTTGATGTCGCTGACGTCTTTCATCGTCTCCAGGAACTGGGCGTCTAGCTGGCTGCGCATCCTGCTGACGCTCGTCGGCGTGGCGATGGGCGTGGCGATCGTGGTGGCCATCTACGTGATGGATTTCAACACGATCCAGAGCCGGCTGTTGCAGCAGGACCCTGAACGTGGATGGGTGGACCTTGAGGTCGTTCCGAAGGTTGGCGGCGTCACCGTCGAGGACGCCCGGCGAGACCTGCTGGGTCGCGAGGGCGTGCAGGACGTCGCGGTCTGGCAGGAGGCGCGGGGCGTCGCCGTCGCGAGCGGGAGGCCCTTACCGATCTCGGTCTACGGGCTCGGTCCGCTCCCGGCGCCGGCCTTCGCGCACTACGTCGTCAACCGCGGCCGAGACCTTGCCGCGGCGGATCAGTCCGGGCGCCCGGGCATCCTCTTGGGCGGGGAGGCCGCGCACCTGCTCGGCGTCGACGTCGGCGACACGCTGCAGCTCGGGGCGCCGCCGCCGCAGCAGCGCGTCGAGTGCCGAGACGGGCAGCTAGTTCCTGTGCCCGTGGCTGAAGGCGTCGAGGCGTTCCAGGCGCGCGTCGAGGTGGTCGGCGTGTTGGCCCACCAAAAGCTCGGCAAGCGGGCCGCCGGTCTGATGGCCGTCACGACACTCCCGCTCGTTGGTCAGCTGCTGCCAGTTGGCGACAGCCTCTTCCACGTGCTGCGTCGGCCTGGGGCCGACCTCGACCGGCTGCGGCAGGTGCTCCGCGAGGACTACACGGTCCAGGACGTGCGCGGCGCGATGATCGGCGAGGGCGCGGACGAGCGCGCGTTCCGCAACGGGCTGAAGATCCTCGGCGGCCTCGCGCTGTTGTTGGGGATGTATGTCGTCTTCCAGACGCTCTCGCACTCGTTGGTCGCGCGGATTCGACAGCTCGGGCTGCTGCGCTGCTTGGGCGCCGGGACCGGCGCGATCACACGCATCTTCTTGGTCGACGCGTTGATGCTCGGCGTGGTCGGGTCCGGGATCGGCATCGGGTTGGGGCTCGTGCTCGCGCTGTTCCTCCAGAGCCAGCGGGTCAGCTCGTTGGGCCTCGGCAAAGAGTGGGGCACGTTCGTCGTTCCGTGGTTCCCGGTCCTGTGGACCGCGGGGCTCGGCGTGCTGTTCACGCTCGCGGGCGCCATGTTCCCGCTGGTGCGCGCGCGCCAGGTCCCCGCGCTCGACATCCTGCGTGCGCGCGGGGTCGCGCCCGGGAGCGACGACGGCGTCGATCTGCTGAAGGGGGTGCACCTCTGGATGTTCGGCCTGCTCGTGCTGGCTCTGCCGCTCGCGTACCTCGCGATGACCCCGCTGGCCGTTGAAGAAGGGCAAGAGACGCGGGCCGTGCTGCTCGAACTCGCGGGCATCCTCGGCCTGTTCGGCGCCGTCTTGTTGCTGGCGCCAGGCCT
Source organism: Planctomycetota bacterium (assembly GCA_036160175.1). Taxonomy (GTDB): domain Bacteria; phylum Planctomycetota; class UBA1135; order UBA1135; family UBA2386. The sequence continues at coordinate 10,528 of JAYYEE010000124.1, read as the reverse complement.
CACGACGCTGCTCGGCCGCGCGCTGCTGCTGCCGCTGCGTCCGTTTTCGGCGATGGCCACGTGGCTCGTTGACAAGGTGCTCAAGCGCGCCGGTGGGCGCGTCGCCGCCTCGGTATGCGGGCTGTCGGCCGTGATGCTGGCGACCCTCGGCTTGAAGACCCTCACCGGGTCTTTGGAGGCGGAGGTCGGCCAGTTCGGTCGCGAGGCGCTGCAAGACGTGCTCATCATCCAGTGCGAACCGACCGACGCGGCGACCGCGCAGCGCCTCGCGGGCGCGCCAGGCGTGCGGCGCGTCGACGCATACGAGGGCGAGGTGCGCAGCGGCGGGTTCCTGCTGCGCGGGCTGGACGTCGTCAGCGCCGGCGGGGAACGTGGTCCGCTCGAGGGGCAGGCTGACGCAGCGCGTCGCTACGCGCACCCTGCGGCGCGCGCGCTCGTGGCGAGCCGTCGCCTCGCCAAGTCCAGAGGGTGGGCCGCCGGAGATTTGGTGGCGCTGCGCGACAAGACCGGGGCGCCGGTGAGCTATGAGGTGCTGTTGATCAGCGACCGCGCCGGGTTCGACAGCGACGAGCGGGCCTTCGCGGTGTGCTCGCCCCACTGGCTTCGCCGGGACTTCTGCATCGGTGATCAGTGCGTCGAGCTGCTGACGCTCCACCTGGACCGCGAGGCAGACGTCGACCGGGTGCGCACGGCAGCGCGGGCGACGCTGCCGGAGCTCCGTCGGAACAAGACGGGCGCCGGCATCGAGGCCTACCTGCAGCGCGACGTCGCGCGCGACTTCCGGTTGTTCGACCTGTTGCTCTTGTTGATGCTCGCGCTCGCGGGCGTCGGCTTGCTCAATGGGATGACCATCGCGGCACTGGGGCGCGCCCGGGAGCTCGGCGTGCTGCGCGCGCTCGGGATCAAGCGGGGCGCGCTGGCGGCGAGCTTCTTGATCGAGGGCGGCGTGGTCGCGGCCTTGGCGAGCTTGCTCTCGGTCGGCCTGAGCTTGCCGCTAGGGCAAGTCTTGGTGTTTGGGATGAACACGGTGGCCCGGCTGGACGCGCCCGTCACGGTGCCTTGGGCCTGGTTCCTCTATGCGCCGGCGCTCGCGTTCTTCACCGCGATCGTGGCGTCGATCGTGCCAGCGTGGCGCGCGCTGGCCCAGAGCCCGAGCGAGTCGGTCCGCTACGAGTGACGTGGCCCGTGGTCCGCGGCGCGCGGACGCGGTAGGCTCGCCTACAGCATGGTTCGTTCCGCGCATTGGCTGGCTTGGATCTGCTTCTTAGCGGCCTCGGTCGGCCTCACGGCGCAAGCGCCGCGCTTCACGCGTCGGGCGCGTCCCGCGCCATCGCCGGGGCCGACAGCGGTCGCGCTCGGCGACGTCGTCGTGAGCGTGCGCGACGGCGCGCTGTGGGTCGCGGGCGGTGCTCGTCTCGACGGAGCGACGCCGCGGCCCGCGGCGTGCACGGCGCCGTCCGGCACGGGCCGCGTCTATGTGGTCACGTCGACCGGGCTCGGGCAGTGCGTCGTCGGCGCCGAACACGGCCTGTTCGTGCTGGACGAGGACCATCCATGGGCTGATCCCGTCACGGTTCGCGACGGCATGCCGTCTGGGGCTGTCCGCGGCTTGGCGTCGATGGGGGACGGGCGCCTGTTCGTTTGCACCGAGTCGCACTTCGGCTGCGTCGACCTCCGCCACCGGTTCGGGTTCGTGTTCGGCGTCGAGCAAGGTCTGCCGCCGGCGCCGTACGCGGGCCTCGCTTGGGACGGAGAACACCTCGTCCTGCAGGCCAGCGACGGAGACTTCGCTTACCTCCCAGGCTCTTTTCCGCCGCCGCAGCCGGCCGGCGATGGCGCCGAGCGAGGCGCGCGCACCGTCGCGTTCGAGGAGCCCCTGCTAGTGGCGCCGACCGTCAGTTCGCTCGGCGCGGTGCAGCTGCGCGCGCGGCGCCGACACCACCACCTGTTGACGCCGCTACCGGACGGCATGATCCGCGGGCTCGCCCCGGGGCGTCACGTGGTCGAAGTTTATGCGGTCGACCAAGAACTGCGGCGCTGCAAGGTAGGAGAGTATGACGTCGACGTGCCGCTGCCTGCGCGCTTCTCGCGGCGTTGGTTGGCGGCGGGGGCGGGGATCGCCGGTGTCTTGTTGGCCGTGCTCGCGTGGCCCAAGCGCGGGCGACGGCGCGGCGCTCGAGCTGCGCTGCGCGTCGGGGTGGTTGCCGTCCTGTCGTTGCAGCTGCTGGCAGCGCTGCTCGGCTACGGTCGCAGCTGGCCGTTCGTTGGCTTCTCGATGTACACCGAGACCTACCGCGAGGGCTCGACGTTGTACAAGCCACAGGTCCTCGGGCTCCGCGAGGACGGCACCGAGGTCCCGCTGATCGACTGGGACCTCGGGCTCCGACAAGACGGCTACTGGCACGTGCTCTCCGAGCTCGTCTACGGCGACGACGCGCTGCTGGATAAGCACCTCAAGATCCTCGCGGAGCGTCGCCCACGCTACGCGGTTACCGGGCTCAAGATCACGGACACGCGCAAGCGGCTTACGAGTAACGGGCCCGTCGACGTGGCGCCCGTGGTCGTTCGCTTGTGGAGGCGCTCATGACCAAGCGCACGCTGCGGAAGGGGTGGGTCTGCGTGGAGCGCGCGTTGTCGCCGCACGTGCCGGCCGCGCGGCTCGGCGCGTTCCGCGCGATCGTCTGTTTGGTCGCGCTCTACGACCTCCTCTTATGGAGCAACTCGGTCCTTCCGGACGCTGCAGCGGTGACCGCCGGGACGCAGGATCGTCCCTGGCGCCCGATCTTCTTGATGCAGGTCTTCGGCCTGGGGCCCGCCGACCTCGCCACGGCGACCGCGATCTATTACACGGGCATCGTCGCGCTCTTATGTGGCGCGGTCGGGCTCTGTGCGCGTGCGTCCTGCGCCGTCGGCGCAGTGGCCTTCTATTGGTGGTCGGGGCTCGGCTATTCGTTCGGCAAGCCGCACCATGACAAGGTAGCGCTCGCGATCACGCTCGCGGCGTTGCCCTTCGCGCGGGTCGGCGCCGGCTTCGCTGTAGACGCGCTGTGGCGGCGCCGGTGGCGCGGGTCGAGGGGCGGCGCGCGCGCGGTCCGCGGGACGCCCATCCGGCTGGCGATGGTCACCTTGGCCTTCGGCTACTGCGGCGCAGGGCTGGCAAAACTGCTGATCGGCGGCCCGGCGTGGTTCAACGGCTACACGCTGCAGGGCATCATGCTGGGTCACGACGGGCCGCTCTCGCGCATCGTTGGTGACAGCCCGACGCTGTGCCAGCTACAGAGCGTCGGCGTCGTGTTCGTGCAGGCGGCGTTCCCGCTCGCGTTGTTCTGGCGTCGCTCCCGGTGGTTCTTCTTGCCGATGGCGACGCTGTTCCACTTGATGACGTGGATGACGATGGACACCGGGCCGTATATGCGCGTTTGGCTGATGCTGTTTGCGTTCGTCGCGCTGGAGCGGGTTCCGGGCGCCTTGCGCGCATGGCTCCGCAGCGGCGTGGCGTCCGCGGCGGCGGCGTCGGTGGCCACTCTGTCCTTCGTCGCGCTCGTCGCCTACGTCCTCAGCCAGGCCGTCGCTTGGCCGCTCGTCGCCGCGTTCTTCGCGTCCCTCGCTGTTTGGTTTGGCGCGTGGTGTCGCCGCGTCGGCGGCGCTTCGACGGCTGCCTGAGTCGGCTTGCGTCGGTGGCTGGAATGCGCCGCGCATCGCGGATACGAACAAGGACGCAATGGCCCACGAACGCGCTCCCTGGCAGCGAACCCACACCTGCGGCGACCTCAACCTCTCTAACGAAGGGGAAGTGGTCGTGCTCAACGGCTGGATCGAGAACCACCGTGACCACGGACAGCTGGTCTTCGTCGACCTGCGTGACCGCTACGGCGTGACGCAGGTGACCGCCCACGGGGAGACCGAGGGCATCGTGGAGGGCGCCCTGGAACTGCTGCAGCGCCTCGGCGCAGAGGACGTCGTGTCGATCCGCGGCCGCGTGCGTCGCCGTGAAGGCGGCATGTCGAACGACGCGCGCGCGACGGGCGAGATCGAGGTGCTCGTTCAAGCCGTGACCGTGCTCAACGAGGCGGAGCCGCCGCCGTTCGAGGTGCTCGATGAGGTCGAGGCCAACGAAGAGCTGCGGATGCGCTACCGCTACCTCGACCTTCGCCGCCGGCCGCTGCAGGAGGCGCTGATCAAGCGGAGCCGGTTCACCACAGCGATTCGTACCTACCTCCAAGACAACGCGTTCGTCGACATCGAGACGCCGGTCTTGACCAACAGCACGCCCGAGGGGGCGCGCGACTACTTGGTGCCGAGCCGAGTCCATCCAGGTCGCTTCTACGCGCTGCCGCAGAGCCCGCAGGTGCTCAAGCAGATCTGCATGGTCGCCGGCGTCGATCGTTACTACCAGATCGCGCGGTGCTTCCGGGACGAGGACCTGCGTGCGGATCGCCAGCCTGAGTTCACCCAGGTCGACCTCGAGATGTCGTTCGTCGAGGAGGACGACGTCCTTGACTTGGTCGAGCGAACGGTCGTGTACGCGTTCAAGGAAGGCTTTGACATCGACCTGCCGACGCCGTTTCCGCGGATGAGCTTCGAGGAGGCCATCGGCCGCTACGGCAGCGATAAGCCAGACCTGCGGTTCGGTATGGAGCTCGTCGACCTTACCGAGCACGCCAAAACATCAGCATTTCAGGTCTTCTCGGGAGCCGTTGAGGCCGGCGGCATCGTCAAAGGCATCTGCGTGTCGGGGGCCGCTAGCGGCTACTCGCGGAAGAAGATCGACGCGCTGACGAAGCATGCGCAGGAATACGGGGCGAAGGGCCTCGCCTGGGCGAAGGTGACCGACCAAGGCGTCGAAGGCTCGATCGCGAAGTTCTATGCGGGCGACGTCGGTCAAGAGCTGATCGAGCGGATGGGGGCGAGCCCGGGTGACCTGCTGCTCTTCGGCGCAGACCAGGCCAAGGTCGTGCACCGCGCGCTCGGTGAAGTGCGGCTCAAGGTCGGGGATGAGCTGGGCCTCCGGGACCCGAAGGTCTTCCGATGCTGTTGGGTCCTCAACTTCCCGATGTTCGAGTGGAACGGTGACCACCAGCGCTGGCAATACGCGCACAACCCGTTTTCGGCGCCGGTCGATTGGGACAACACGGACTTCGAGGGGGACCCGGAGTCGCACCGGAGCCGCGCCTACGACTTCGTGATGAACGGGTGGGAGCTCGGCTCGGGCTCGATCCGCATCCACCGACCGGAGCTGCAGAAGAAGGTCTTCGACTTCCTCGGCATCAGCGCCGAGGAGCAAGAGCGGAACTTCGGCTACATGTTGGAGGCCTACAAGTACGGCGGCCCGCCTCACGGTGGGATCGCGCTGGGCCTCGACCGCATGGTCGCGCTAGCGCTCGGGCGTCAAGGGATCCGCGACGTGATCGCCTTCCCGAAGACGACTATGGCCGTTGACCTGATGAGCCAAGCGCCGAGTCAGGTCTCGCCCGCGCAGCTCGAAGAGCTGAAAATCGAGACGACGGCGGAGCCCGAGCCGCCAGCCGACGCCTGACCGCGCTGCTCTACAGCTTGAACGCGTCGTCGATCGGCCGGCAAACCCGCTTGAGGTGCAGCGGCCGGCGCAGCCCGTCTTGGCCGTGCTCGGCGGCGGGCCGGGTGCGACGCTGCCACTCCTCGAAGACCTCCATCGACTTGCTGATGTCGGCGTAGACGTCGCCGTATCGGTCGCCAGGCTCTGCCTTGGTGACCGTGACCACCTGGTGCCAGCAGTGCATGCCGCTGATCGGGTCGGGTTGGGCGGGGAACGTCATGTTCTGGTGCACGCCGCCGCTCGACCACCAGACCTTGTCGCTGTCCTGGTCGTCCGAGTCGAACGCGTCGACCGGCTTGGTCCGGCGCATCAGGTAGGCGGTGTCGCTGACCCGTTGGAGGTCGACGTCGTGGAGCTGCCAGTGGTTGCCGCTGACTTGGTCCCCCTTGACGGTCCAGCGCCCCATGTGGTGGCTGCAGGCGATCACGCCTGGGCGCACGCCCTCGGTCACCCAGACCGCGTTGACGTAGTAGCCCGTTCGGGTGCTGACGCGGATGAGGTCGCCCATCTCCACGCCGACGCGGGCGGCGTCTTCGGGGTGGATCCAGACGGGGTTGGTGTTTGAGAGCTCGCTCAGCCACTTGCTGTTGGCGCTGCGGGTGTGGATCAGCGTCGGCAGGCGGAACGTCGGCACCAGCGCCATCTCGCCCTTGGCCCGGTCGAGCTTGCTCTCGTCGATGTGGCTCTCAAGGTAGGTCGGCGCGGCGTGCTCCGGCCAGCCCCACGCCGCCATCGTCGGCGAGTAGAGCTCGAGCTTCTTCGACGGGGTGTGGAAGCCTTGCATGCATCGCTCGCCGTCGTAGACGCCGATCACCTCGCCGTCCTTATGCACGACCCCGAGCTCTGGATCGACGCTGTAGTCGCCCGCGGGCAGCTCGGTCTCGTGGGTCTTGTAGACCTGGTCCTTGACCAAGTAGCAGCCGTGGCGACGCATGTACTCAAGCGGCGTCTGCCCCTCGCGCGCGGCGGTCTCAGGCAGCCCAGGGACCGAGTTCTCGAAGATCCACTGGTAGTACTCGTCGATGGTGATCCGCTCTCCAGGGCGATACGGAGACTCGAAGTTCTCGCGGATCCCGAGCGCGCCGTCAGGGTCGATCTTCCAGGACAGCGCGATCCAGAACTCGTCTTCCTCCCAGACTTCGCCCGGGTTGACCTCGTAGGTCCACTCGAAGTCCTTGCCCTGGCGCTGGGCGAGCACGCGGTGCACTGGCTGCCGGAACCCGATCCAGGTCGCGGCGTGCGTCTCTTGGCTCATCAGGTCGTGGCGCTCGGTGGCGTGCCCCATTGGCAGCACGAAGTCCGCCCAGCGTGACGTCTCGTTCCACGTGGGCGACAGCATCACGTGGCACCCGACGGCGTCGGGGTCCTCGAACATGTCGATCCACATGGCGCCGTCTGGGTTCGTCCACACCGGGTTGTAGACGCGCGCGAACCACGTATCGATCTTGCCGCGCCCGCTCTTGACGAGGTGCGGCAAACAGAAGCTGAGTTCGTGGTGCGACAGCGGCCACTCGTTGGGGTAGAGCAGCTCGCTCCAGACCTCTTGGGGGCGCGGCTTCTTGAAGGGCGCTGGAACGAACTTGTTGGTGCCGCTGCCGGCGGTGCCGCCCACCGACGCGACCGCGCCGACCAGCACGCTGACAAACTGCAGGTTGCGCGCGACGGCCCAGCCGCCCTCGTTGCCAGCCGCGGCGTTCCGCCACACGTGGCTCGCGAACTTGCTGCCGGCCTGGCCGATCTCGCGGCCGACCTGCTCGATCGTCGCCGCCTCGAGCCCGGTGACCTCCGCCGCGTGCTCGGGCGTCGCGAACGCGTAGTCCTCGCGGAGGTCGCGCTGGAACGCCTCGAAGTCCTCAGCGCGGCCCTTCGCCTGCTGGTATTCGCGCCAGTTGACCCAGGTGCGCACGAAGTCCCAATCGACGAGGTCGTCACGTAGGATCACGTGCGCGAAGCCGAGCAGCATCATGGCCTCTGTGCCGGGTCGCGTCGCCAGCCAGTAGTCTCCCATGCTGGCAGTGTTCGACAGCCGCACGTCGCAGACTGCGAGCTTCCCGCCGTTCATCTTCGACTCGATGATCCGCTGCGCGTGCGGGTTGAAGTAGTGCCCGGTCTCAAGGTGGGCAGAGATCAGCAGCGTGAACTCCGCGTTCTCGTAGTCTGGTGAGGGGCGGTCGTAGCCCGACCACATGGTGTAGCCGAGCCGCGCGGCGGCGCTGCAGACGTTGGTGTGCGAGTTGTGTCCGTCGACGCCCCAGGCCTGCAGGACCCGCTCGACGTAGCCGTCATGGCCTGGCCGGCCGACGTGATACATGACCTCGGTCTTGCGGTCCTCGACGATCGCCTTGCGAATGCGCGCAGCGAGCGTCTCAAGGACCTCGTCCCAAGAGACGCGCTCAAATTTTCCGCTGCCCCGCGGGCCGACGCGCTTCATGGGGTAGAGGATGCGCTCCGGGTCGTCGATCTGGTTGACCGTCGCCGGGCCCTTGGCGCAGTTGCGGCCGCGCGAGCCTGGGTGATACGGGTTTCCCTCGACCTTTCGGATCTTCTGCGTGTCCTTGTCGACGTAGGCGATCAGGCCGCACGCGGCTTCGCAGTTGAAGCAGATCGTCGGGACAAGCGCGTAGTTCTTTTGGACGCGCTTAGGCCATGCCTTGGCGTCGAGCTCTTGCCAATCATCCCACTGCTCTGGGGGCGGGAAGCTCTCAAGCGGCGTCGTTCGCATCGTGTCCGTGTCCGGCTGCATACCCTGACGATAAGTCGTGCGCGCGAGAGGATCTAGCCGCTGAGTTGCGCTCGCCGCTGCGCCGCCGTGACAGATTGGCACGGCGCGCTGCTTAGCCGCCGCCCGGCGCGTCGTCCGGCCACACGTTCAGGCGCGCCCGCGCGCGGTCGACCGCGCGGCCCAGCTGGGTGACGCACGGGTCACAGTTGCTGCTGCAACACCACCTCCAGGTCTTGTCGGCGGCGTCGAGGTGCTTCGCGACGAAGCTGGCGTAGCTCTCGTCGACGCCCTCCTTGGCGCAGATCTCTGCTAAGGCGCGGCGGTCGTCGGGTGGCAGGTCGAAGAGGTCCATCAGCTCGCGCGCATAAGACTAGCCGCAATCGCGCGCCCAAGTCGCCGTGACCTGAAAGCTACGCGCTATCGTGGACGCCATGCTCCAGAAGTGCTCACCGTGCGTCGCTGCGCTCGCCATCGCGTACTCTGCGCAGGCCCAAGATCCGCTCTCGGTCGCCGAAGCGCTGAGCCTGAAGCAGGTCGTGAACCCGCAGATGGGCGACGGCTTCGTCCCGTTCGTTGATATCCGAACGAAGTGGCTTACGACCGAAATCCCGACGGAGTTCTATTATGTGCACTACTGTCTGCGGACGCTGCGTTGGTTCGAGCACTACCTGAAGGGTGACGGAGATCGCCGAAGCAAGGCGCGTCCGCCGCTCGATCTTGACTACCCAAGGTAGGCGGCTTGCCGCCGCGCTCCGCTCGCTAAGAGAGCGGGGGCAGCTGGCCCGCGCGCACGTAAGCCTGCTCGTAGAGGAACAAGCCTGCTTGCCCGACGATCGCGCAGATGATCAGCAGGGCGACGTTGGGCGCGCCGTTGAGGACGAGCAGCGTGCCCAGCAGCGCGGCGATCGTGGTCGTGCCCATGCCGAAGTGAAACGCGGAGAGCTGCGAGCCGGGCCACGCCTTGACGGTGGGGAGCAGCGCTGCTGCCATCTTGGCGTTGTGGGTGTGGTGGCGACCGTAGCGCTCCATTAAGCCGAACGATTGGTGCGCGACCGCGAGCACAGCGACGGCGATGGCGAGCTTCGGGTCCGGGATGAAGGGCAGCAGGACCGCGCCGCCGACGAGCAGCGCTTGCACCAGTAGGTGGGGCAGGAAGAGCCGCGTGTTCTGCCAGAGGTCACGACCTTCGCACTGGGCGAAGAGGAACGCCGTGTAGGCGGCGGCGAGCGAGGCTGCCACGAGGTTGGGCCAGCGGACCGCGTCGGCGAGCGCGTCCATGCCGAGCATGCGCGCGCCGAGGCTCGCTGTGGTCAGGGCGCCGAAGGCCATCAGGACCCACGCACCCTTCACCAGCCAGCTCTTCGTCTGCGGTCGCAGCACGATCGACAAGAACTGCTTGGGGCGCTTCAGGTCGGCGACCAGCAGCACGTTGGTGAGCACGAGGAACAGCAGCGCGAAGATCTCCGGCAGGTAGTCGCGCGCGAAGTTGGACCCGACCCCGGTCGCCGCGAGGAACGGGGCCCAAAGCGCTGCGCCTGCGGCGACGCCCTTGGTCAGCAGGTAGGCCGAGACCTTCCAGCCCCAGTGGACCTTGTGGTCGACGTCGTAGACGACCCGCGCGTCCGGTCGGGTCAGGGCCGCCGCGTCTTGCTGCGGTAGCTCTGCCTTTGGGATCTTGCGATCGCTCCAAATGTACATGTCCTCCTCCTTGGCGGTGCCAGGCTGGAGGTTTGCCTCGTGGGCGCCCAAGTAGAAGACGTTGGGGGCCGTGCCCTGCTCCGGGCGTCGAACCTCGCTGCCGCCGACTTCGGAGAGGATCTTGCTTACGGGGCTCTCTGGGTCGTGGAGGTCGCCGCTGATGATGGCGGTCTCTGGGCAAACGACCTCGCACGCTGGCTTCAGGTTCTGCTCGACGCGGTGCGCGCAGAAGTGGCATTTCTCGGCGCCGCCAGTGTCCGTGTTCAGGTAGAGCGCGTCGTAGGGGCACGCCTGCATGCACGCCTTGCAGCCGATGCAGACGTCCTTATCGAGGTCGACGATGCCGTCCTCTCGCTTGTGGAGGGCGGTTACCGGGCAGATCGTCACGCACGGCGCGTTGGTGCACTGGTTGCATCGCAGGACCGCGAAGTGGCGCTTCACGGCGGGGAACTCGCCAACCTCCGTGTATTTGACCCACGTGCGGAAATCTCCGACGGGGACCTCATTCTCGGACTTGCAGGCGACGGTGCACG
>JAYYEE010000123.1:0-2696 GCA_036160175.1 Planctomycetota bacterium | reverse complement strand
CGCCCTGATCCCTACTCTCTGTAGCCCCAAGGAGCAGCCCCGCGACCTCGATGTCCTCTATCCACAACAAGCGCATCACCCCTGGGCAGAAGCCCAGCTGGCTGAAGGTCCCGATCCCGTCGGGGCCGACGGTCGCGCGCTTGACCAAGACCCTGCGAGACCGCGGCCTCCACACGGTCTGTGAGGAGGCCCGCTGCCCGAACATGGGGGAGTGCTGGGACGGCGGCACCGCCACCTTCATGGTGTTAGGCGACACCTGCACCCGCGGCTGCCGCTTCTGCGCCGTCAAGACGCACAGCCAGGGCGTGCCGGTCGACGCCGAGGAGCCCGAGAAGGTCGCCGAGGCGTGCGTCGCGATGGGCCTCAAGTACGTGGTCCTGACCATGGTCGACCGCGACGACCTACCCGACGGGGGCGCCGCGCACGTGGCCGACACGATCCGCGCCATCAAGCGCCGCGCCCCCGAGATGCTCGTCGAGGCGCTGGTCGGCGACTGGCTCCCGTTTGAAGCGGCGAAGGACCGCGCCGCGCGCGAGGATATCCAGCGCCGCGAAGACAGCATCCGCACGGTCCTCGCGTCGGGCGTGGACGTCTACGCGCACAACGTCGAGACCGTGCTGCGCCTGACGCCGCGCGTCCGCGATCACCGCTGCAGCTACCTCGGCTCGCTTGAGACGCTGCGCATGGCCAAGCAGCTCCGCCCCGACGTCGTCACCAAGTCCTCGCTGATGCTCGGCCTCGGCGAGAGCGACCGGGAGCTCGAGCAGGCCATGGACGACCTGCGCGAGTTCGACGTCGACGTCGTCACCTTCGGTCAATACCTGCGCCCGTCGATGCTGCACCTGCCGGTGCGCGAGCACGTCACGCCGGCGCGATTCCAAGCGCTGCAAGACCGCGCCATGACCAAGGGCTTCTTATACGTCGCCTCCGGGCCGCTGGTCCGGTCGAGCTACAAGGCCGCCGAGTTCTACATCGAGGGGCTGCTCCGCAAGCGCAAAGCGAGCGAGGCCTCCTAGGTCCCACGGACAACACCATGACTCTCGAACTAGTCACGATCCTCGGAAAGGACGGCAAGGCGCAGAAGGGCAAGGACCCGAACCTGCCGCCCGAGGAGCTCAAGCGGCTCTATAAGCTGATGTGCGCGACCCGCGCGCTCGACGATCGCGGCCTCGCGCTGCAGCGCCAAGGCCGCATCGGCTTCTACCTGCAGTCGACCGGTCAGGAGGCCTCGCACCTCGGCTGCGCCTACGCGCTCCAGGACAGCGACTGGTTGTTCCCGGCGTATCGCCAGCCGGGCATCCTGCTGCTGCGCGACATCCCGTACGAGAAGATCATCGCCGAGTGGTTCGGCAACTCTGGCGACACCAGCAAGGGCCGGCAGATGCCGGTGCACTACAGCTTCCGCCAAGCCAACTTCGTCTCCATCAGCTCGCCGATCGGCACCCAGCTCAGCCAGGCGGCGGGCGCCGGCATGGCGGCGAAGGCGCGCGGAGAGGACACGGTCTTCATGACGTTCTGCGGCGACGGCGGCACGTCGAGCAACGACTTCCACTGCGGCCTCAACTTCGCCGCGGTATACCAGGCGCCCGTCGTGTTCGTCTGTGAGAACAACGGCTGGGCCATCTCGGTCCCGAACGACAAGCAGACCGCCAGCGAGTCGATGGCCATCAAGGCCGACGCCTACGGCATGCCCGGCGTCCGCGTCGACGGCAACGACATCCTCGCGGTCTACCGCGTCACCAAGGAGGCCGTCGAGCGGGCCCGCCGCGGCGACGGCCCGACGCTGATCGAGACGGTCACCTACCGGATCGCGTCCCACTCGAGCTCGGACGACGCGGACCGCTACCGCGACAAGAAGGAGTTCGAAGCCTGGAAGAAGAAGGACCCGATCGCCCGCTTCCAGCGCTACCTCAAGCACAAGAAGCTGTGGGACGAGGACTTCGAGAAGGAGTGCGTCGAGGGCAGCCGCGAAGAGATCGCCGCGGCCGTCAAGGTCGCCGAGGCGATGCCGCCGGTCGGCCCCGAGACGATGTTCGAGGACGTCTACATGAACCCGACGCAGCAGCTGAAGGACCAAAAGAAGTACCTCCACGAGCTCGTCCAAAAGGGCGGCGTCGGCGCCGAGGTCGGCCACTTCCCGCTGTAGCCCAGAACCGCACAACCAATCAGGACAGACCAATGACTGCGACCAACCCACAAACGGGCGACAGCAAGACCGGCACCAAGGTCATGACGATGCTCGAGGCCATCAACGACGCGATGAAGGTCGAGATGCGCAACGACGACCGCGTCGTGGTGTTCGGCGAGGACGTCGGCAAGAAAGGCGGCGTGTTCGGCACCACGATGGGCCTGCACGAAGAGTTCGGCGACACGCGCTGCTTCGACACGCCGCTCAGCGAGTGCTGCATCCTCGGCGCCGGCGTCGGCATGGCCGTCTACGGCATGCGTCCGATCGCTGAGATCCAGTTCCTCGACTTCATCTACCCGGGCTTCGACCAGATCGTGAGCGAAGCCGCGAAGATGCGCTACCGCTCGGGCGGCGAATACACGTGCCCGATGGTCATCCGCTCGCCGTACGGCGGCGGCATCCGCGGCGGCCACTACCACAGCCAGTCCGCCGAAGCCTACTTCTGCCACACGCCCGGCCTGAAGGTCGTGATCCCGTCGACGCCTGCGGACGCTAAGGGCCTGCTGAT
>JAYYEE010000122.1:0-5088 GCA_036160175.1 Planctomycetota bacterium | reverse complement strand
GTGAGCGATGTCTGGAGACGACGCCGACACGACCGACGGGGCTGAGCACCACCTGCGGTGGCTCGAGGCGCTCGCGGAGGCCCCGGAGCGGCTCCTCGACCTCGACGAGGGCTTGCTGAATCGGCTGCGGCGCGCCGCCGGCAAGGTGGCCCTTCCAGACAGGATGACGCGGCGCAAGCTAGCGAACGAGCGGCGCAGCCGGCTTCGTCGAGCGGTCCGCGAACAAGACGACCGCGCGCTCGAAGCCACCAGCAATCGGCAGATGAAGCGCGCGCTCTCGTTCCCGACTGCGCCTAAGCAGCTGGAGATCACGGCCGAGCAGCGGCAGCTGTTGGATCGCCAGGCGCGCGCGCGACCGCAAGAGCGCCGCGCGCGCCTGAACAAGTCGCAGGCCTGCTACGTGTGTAAGGAGCAGTACACCGAGCTGCACTTTCACTACGACTCGATGTGCCCCAAGTGCGCGGACCTCAACTGGCTCAAGCGTACGGCGACCGCGGACCTCTCTGGTCGCGTCGCCGTCGTCACCGGGTCGCGGGTCAAGATCGGCTATGAGATTGTGCTGTTCCTGCTGCGGGCGGGGTGTCGCGTTATCGCGACGACGCGCTTCGCTTGCGACGCGGCGCGCCGCTTCGAGCAGGCGGAAGGCTTCGACGAGTGGCGCGATCGCTTGGACCTGCGCGCGCTCGATCTGCGGCACACGCCGTCGGTGGAGAATTTCTGCGAGGAGCTGCTCCGCGAGGAAGACCGGCTCGACTTCCTCGTGCACAACGCGTGTCAGACGGTGCGTCGCCCGCCCGACTACTACCGCGACATGGCGTCTCGTGAGAACCCGTCCGACTTGGCGCCGCAGCTCCGAGGCCTGCTCGGCGAGCGTACGCCAGAGCGGGCGCTGGCGATGCACCGCACGCCGGACCACGTCGCGCAGCTCAGCCAGCTCGACTTGCTGGGCGAGGGCGACCAGCGACACCTGTTTCCCGAAGAGATGAAGGACGGTGAGGGCCAGCAGCTAGACCTGCGAGACCAGAACTCGTGGCGCATGGAGCTCGCGGACGTGCCGACGGTCGAGCTGCTTGAGGTGCAGCTGGTGAACCAGATCGCCCCGTTCGTGCTGAACGCGCGGCTCAAGCCGCTGATGCTCGCCGTGGCGACGGCCGACAAGCACATCGTGAACGTCTCAGCGATGGAGGGGCAGTTCAGCCGGGCGCTCAAGACGACCCGGCATCCGCACACCAACATGGCGAAGGCCGCGCTCAACATGATGACGCGCACCTCGGCGGCGGACTACGTGAAGCACGGCATCCACATGAACAGCGTCGACACGGGCTGGGTGACGGATGAAGACGACTTCGCCCGGACCGTCGAGAAGGAAGTCGCCCAGCGGTTCGCGCCGCCGCTCGACTCCGTCGACGGCGCCGCGAGGTGTGTCGACCCGATCTTTGTGGGCTTCAACACGGGCGACCACTGCTGGGGCCACTTCCTCAAGGACTACAAGCCTGCGCCGTGGTAACCGAGGATGACGAAGGCGGCGACTTGGTCGGGCAGACGCACGTCGTTCTGCTGCGCCCGCGCTGGGCGCGCAACCTGGGCAGCGTCGCGCGCGCGATGAAGAACTTCGGCCTGCACAAGCTGACGATCGTTGAGTCGCAGATCGGCTCTTGGAGCGACGCTTGGCAGATGGCCGTGCACGCTGGCGACGTGCTTGAGGACGCGGTCCAGACCGAAGACCTGGAGGCGACGCTCGCTGGCGCGCGTTGGGTCGTCGGCACTACCAACAACCCGCCAGCCTCGGTGCGGGTGTTGACGCCGCGTCAGGTCGCCGAGGAGGCGCGACGTCGCGGCCCGCCGACCCTGCTCTTCGGCGGGGAGATCAACGGCCTCGACCCGGCAGAGCTGCTGCGATGCCACGCCGTCTCAGTCGTCCCGACGGCGCCGGAGCAGTCGTCGCTCAACCTCGCCCAGGCCGTCTGTGTCTACGGGGCGGAGCTGTTCGCCTCGTGCCGATCGCTCGACGCGGTGGTCGGAGCGGGCGAGCCCGCCGCTTCGACAGAGTTACTTCAGCAGCTAGAGAAGCTGCTCGAGCACGCGCTGGGTCAGTCGCAGTGGGCCAAGAAGAACCGGCCGAAGAACGCCATCGCGCAGCTGATGCAGCCGCTCTACCGCGCGGGCCTGACCGACCGCGAGGTCCACGCGTGGATGTCGGCGATGGGTAAGATCTGGCGACCTCGCGACCTCGACGAGGGCTGATCTCCGCGGCTCATTCGCCGAGCATGCGGCCGATGATCGTCTTTTGGATCATCGACGTACCCTCGTAGATCCGCAGCGCCTGGATGTCTCGCCACAGGCGTTCGACGGGGTAGGCCGACGTGTAGCCGCGTCCGCCGTGCAGCAGGACGGCTTGTTCGGCGGCCGCGGCCGCGGCTTCAGTTGAATAGAGCTTGGCCATCGCCAAGTCCGCGTGGGTCTCTTCACCGTCAGCGCGCCGCCGCGCGCAGCGGTGCACGAGCGCGCGGCTCGCGTGCAGGCTGGTGAGCATGTCCGCGAGCCGCTCCTGCACCATCTGGAAGCGCGCGAGCGGCTTACCGAACTGCTGGCGCTCACGGGTGAAGGCGGCCGCTTCAGCGAGCGCGCGTCTATGGATGCCGACTGCGCCAGCGGCGACGGAGAGCCTGCCTGTCGAGAGGCCGTTCATCGCGATGCCGAAGCCCTTGCCGACGGGGCCGACGACCTCGTCGGGGCCGGCGACGACGTCACGTAGCTCGACGACGGCGTGGTCGCTGCCGCGGTGGCCGAGGTCGACCCCGGGCATCGGCGAGCGCGTGATGCCGTCGCGGTCGGTGGTGAGCAAGAAGGCCGTCAGGCCCTTGTGCCCGAGCGACGGATCGACCGTCGCGAACAGCAGCAGCACGTCGGCGACGCCGCCGTTGGTGATCCAGTGCTTGGTGCCGGAGATGCGGTAGGTGCCGTCGTCCTGCTGGACTGCGTGGGTCTGCAGCGAGGCGACGTCGCTGCCCGCGTCGGGCTCGGTCAGCCCGAAGCAGCCGATCGCCTCGCCGCTCATCAGCGGCGCCAGCCAGCGGGCGCGCTGCGTGTCGTCGCCGTTCTTGTGCAGGCACTGGGTGACGAGGCCGGTCTGCACGGCGCAGAAGCCGCGCGCGTTGCCGCACGCGGCGCCGAGCTCTTCGTGAGCGATCGCCAGCTGCATCGGTGTCCAGCCGCCGCCGCCGACGTCTTTGGGAAGCGGTCCGCCGAGGATGCCGGCGCGCCCGAGGTCGTCGACCATCTCCCGGCGGAACGTGCAGGTCTCGTCGATCTCACGGGCGTGCGGGGCGAGCGCGCCCTCAGCGAACGCGCGGATCTCTCTGGCGAACCCGCGCGAGGCCTCGTCGAGGTCGCTGTCGGGTAGGTAGAGCTCGGTGTAGTCGGCGTCGTCGCTCATCGTCCCTCGAACTTGGGTTCGCGCTTCTCATTCCACGCGTCGTAGAACTCGCGGTGGTCACGGGCGCGCAGCAGCAGCGCCTGCGCTTGCGCCTCCTGCTCGATCGCGGCGTCGAGGTCCATCGACCACTCTTGCCAGATCATCTTCTTGGTCATGCCGATCGCGAGCCCTGGGCCCTTCGCGAGGCGCTGCGCCAGCTCCATCGCTTCTGCGAGCACGGCCTCCGGCGCGACGACGCGGTTGGCGAGGCCGATCCGGTAGCACTCGTCGGCGGGGATTTTGTCGCCGAGGGTGAGGTGTTCCATGGCGCGGCCGGTCCCGATGACCTTGGGCAGCAGCCAAGCCGCGCCCATGTCGGCGCCGGTCAGGCCGACCTTGGTGAACAGGAACGCGAACTTCGCCTTCTCCGACATCACGCGCAGATCGCTCGCCAGCGCCAGCACAGAGCCCGCGCCGGCGGCGACGCCGTTGATCGCCGCGACGATGGGCTTGTCGAGGCGGAGCATGTTGCGGACGACCGCGCCCGTCATGCGCGTAAACGCGAGGGTGCCGGCGAGGTCGCGTTCGAATAGCGGTCCGATGATCTCGTCGACGCTGCCGCCGCTGCAGAAGCCCTTGCCGGCCCCGGTGAGGACCACCGCCTTGACGCGCTCGTCGGTGCGGAGATCGACGAACAGCTGCTCAAGCTGGCCAGAGACCTCGAAGGTCAGGGAGTTGAGCGTTTCGGGCCGATCGAGCGTCAGCACCGCGACGCCGTCGTCCGCGACGTCGAACTGGAAGTCGTATTCGGTCATGGTCAATCGAGGAATCCGGCAGGGTCGCGGTCGAGCTCAAAGACGCAGCCCTGAGGCCGGTCGCGGAGCAGGTGCAGCACAGCCGCTGCGACCTCTTCGCAGGTGTGCATGCGTCCGATGCGGTTCTGTTCGCCCATCCGTGCCAGGGCTTGCTGGGCCGTGGACTTGCCTTTCGCCGCGACGGCGGCGGCGGCTTGGCGCGTGATGTCGCTGTCCACGAAGCCGGGGCAGACGGCGTAGACGTCGATGTTCCGCGGGGCGAGCTCGGCGTGTAGCGCTCTTGTGAGGCCGACCATGCCGTGCTTGGCGGCGGTGTAGGCCGAGGTGAACGGGTAGCCCTGCAGGCCCGCGGTGGACGCGAGCTGGAGCAGGCAGCCGCTGCCTCGCTGCTTCATCGCGGCCGCACACGCGCGCGCGAACGCGAGGGGCGCGGCGACGTGGAGGTCGTATGCCTCCTGCAGCATCTCGCTGGACGTGTTCTCAACCTTGTCTGACGGCGCTGTGCCGGCGTTGTTGACGATGATGTCTGGTGCTCCGAAGTGGCGCTCGGTCGCGCGGACGGCGTCGACCACGACCGCTGGGTCGCGCAGATCGCCGGCGAACGTGGCGACCTCGGCCCCGGAGTCTCGGAGCTTGCGCGCGACCGCTTCGAGGCGGTCGGCGCCGCGCGCGACGAGGACCAGGCGGTGCCCGGCGCCTGCGAGCGCCTCGGCGACCGCGGCGCCGATACCTCGGCTGCTACCGGTAACGATCGTCACGGGTGCTTCGGGGTGGGGCATGTCGTCATGCTCGCGCACCGGCACGGCCCTTCGCAATGAACGTTTTGGCTCCTCTTGGAGGGGAACCGCTCAAGTCGGG
>JAYYEE010000121.1:0-2676 GCA_036160175.1 Planctomycetota bacterium | reverse complement strand
CACCGGGCACGGCAACGGCGGCATGATGTGTCACCGCCTCGCGCGTGAGGCTGCAGATGTCTTCAAGGGGATCGCGCCGGTCGCAGGCGCCATGAACTTCACGGACGAGCAATCGAACGTCCCGATGGCGGTGCTCATGGTCCATGGCACCGAGGACGCGCACGTGCGCATCGGCGGCGGCGCCCCCGAGGTCACGCGCGGAGGTGGTGAGCGCGTGGACGCGTCCCTCGAAGCCGCGACCGAATACTACGTCGGCAGGAACGAGCTGGTGTCGCACCCCGACGAGGCGGTTCGTGACGGCGTCCAAGTGCGCAAGTACGCCCAAATGAAGGGCGACGAGGACGCCGTGCCCGTTTGGGTCGTCACGCTCGAGGGCGGCGGCCACGCTTGGCCCGGCGCGCCGTCGCGCCCGCGTAAGCACGGCGCCGCGCCGTACCCGTGGCCTGCGTCGCAGGCCATCGTGGAGTTCTTCTTCAGCCTCGGCACCGGCCCGCTTCAGGACGTGCTGACGCCGGCCACGCCGCGCTGATCACCTGCGCCGCTGGGCGGCGCTGTTCGGGGAGCGTGGGGTCGGGCATGATCCTCGCCCATGGCCGCGCCATTTAAGGAGCGCATCAACGCGGCGCTCGTGCGCGCGATCGCCGCGCACCTGCGGCGCAGCTGTGCGGATTTCGCCCACGGTCGCTTCGTGCGCTCAGCCCTCGACGGCCTGGAGGCGTTGGAGCTGAAGGCGCGGGTCGCGCACGTGGCAGACGCGCTCGCGACGTCCCTGCCAGCTGAGTATGCGGCCGCGGCGCGTGCCCTTGAGGGGGCCTTGGCGCCCGCTCGCGCCGATGACGACCTGTCCGCGCTGGTGACCTCGGACCGAGGGCTCGCTGGCTGGGCGGTGTGGCCGTTGGCCGATTTCGTCGCGCGCTACGGGCTCAGGCACCCAGCGCGGTCGCTGCGCGCGCTCCACGCGCTGACGCAGCGGCACACCGCGGAGTACGCGATCCGACCGTTCTTGATCGAGCACCGCGCGGAGACGATGGCGTGCTTGGCCGACTGGGTCGGCGACGCCAGCCCGCACGTCCGGCGCCTGGTCAGCGAAGGCACGCGGCCGCGCTTGCCGTGGGGTGTGCATCTGCATCACCTCGTCGCAGACCCGCGCCCGAGCTTGCCGTTGTTGCAGCGGCTGCAGGATGACCCGAGCGCCTACGTGCGCCGCAGCGTCGCCAACCACTTGAACGACATCTCAAGAGACCACCCTGAGGTCGTGCTGGAGTGGTTAGAGCGGCACGTTGCCGCTGGCTCCGAGCAGCGGAGGTCGATGCTCCGTCACGCGGCGCGAACGTTGATCAAGCGCGCGGACAAGCGCGCGCTACGCGCGTTCGGGCTCGGCGCCGCGCTGCGAGGCGACGCATCGCTCGCGATGCGTCCGGGCCGCGTGAGAATCGGCGAAGAGCTCCGGCTCGACGTCTGGTTGACGTCCACGTCGCGCCGGCGGCAGCCGCTGGTGGTCGACTACCGCGTGCACCACGTCAAGGCTGACGGTTCGATCCACCCGAAGACCTGGAAGGGGTGGCGGCTCTGTCTCGAGGCGGGCGAGCGTCGCGCCTTAGGGAAGGCGCACTCCCTGCGTCCGGTCACGACGCGCAAGGACTACCCGGGGGTGCACCGCGTCGAGCTGCTCGTCAACGGCGACGTGCGCGCGGCAGACAGCTTCGAGCTTCGCGCGTGAACTACCCGTCCGCCGAAGCAGCGGCGGCTATGATCCGCGCATGGTGCAATCCAAGGCGACTACGGTCGTTCAGTACCTGCGAGAACTCCCGGCGGATCGCCGCGCGGCGCTGACCGCGTTGCGCGCCGTCTTCCGCGACAACTGCGACGACGGCATCGTCGAGCGGATGAGCTACGGGATGATCGGCTACCACGTGTCGTTCGACGCCTATCCGGCCGGGTATCACTGCGACCCGTCGATGCCGCTCCCGTTCGCAGGGCTGGCGTCGCAAAAGAACCACATGTCGCTCTACATGATGTGTCACTACGCGGATCCAGATGACGCCGCGTGGTTTCAGAAGGCGTGGAAGGCGACCGGCAAGAAGCTCGACATGGGTAAGTCATGCGTGCGCTTCAAGCGGCTCGAGGACGTCCCGCTAGACGTCGTCGCGGAAGCGATCCGGCGGATGCCGTCGCGTCGATACATCGGCGTCTACGAGGCGGCGTTCGCGGGCCGCGCGAAGCCAGCCAAGAAGGCCGCCAAGAAGTAGCGCGGCCGCGCCGTCAGCGGGACGCGGCGCTCTCTTCGTCCGGGCCACGCGGTGGCGCAGTGATCGCCACGGCGATCCCACCCAGAGTCAGCGCAGCGGCGCCAGCGAGCCGCAAGCTCGTCTGCTCGCCGAGCAGTGCCGCGCCGCCGCATACGGCGAGCGCTGGGACCGCCAGCTGGACGACGGCCGCGTTGGTCGCCTTCATCGCGGGCAGCGCGGCGTACCAGAGGATGTATCCGAGGGCTGACGTCAGCGTGCCGGACGCGACCGCGAGGGCGACGCCAGTGGTGGTCCACTGTTGGGTCGCGACGCCGACCAGCAGCAGCGGCGCGCAGCCTACCGCCGCGAGCGCGAAGTTCTGCGCGGTGGCCTCGATGGGTCGCTGTACGCGCTGTCCTAGCAGCGAATAGAGGCCCCACGCGACACC
>JAYYEE010000120.1:0-12850 GCA_036160175.1 Planctomycetota bacterium | reverse complement strand
AGGTGCATGGTGCGAGGCAGAGCGGCGACTTCGGCGTAGAGCGCCTGCGCGTCGAGTCGGGCGCCGCCATCACTTCCGTCGAGCAACGCGAGCTGCCGCATGCGCTCGGCCTCGTCTTTGTCGAGCAGCAGCGAGTAGATCAGCGCTGGCGCACGCGCGGGCTCGTGGGCAGAGACGCCGACGTGGAGCGGCAGTGCCGATAACAGCGCGCGCGCGGCCTCGACGTGCTGCGGTTGGGGGTCACCGACGGATTCGAGCACTCGCTGCGGGGTCGGGCCCGCGAAGCCTGCGGCGCCTGCTGGCTGCATGGGCGCTGGGGTGTCGTGGACGGCTTGCGTGAGCGAGCCGCAGGCCGCGGCGTGCTTTAGACAGCCAGGCAGCACGCGCTCGACGCGCTCCTCTATCGGGGGGTGCGTGGCGAGGCCGCCGCCGAGGCCCGCGATCGCGTCGGCGAACATCATGTGGCTGGCTTCTTCGGCGTGCGGTCTCTCGAGCTTGCCGGTCAGGCCGCAGAGCTTCGCTAGCGCCATGCCGATCCCCTTCGGGTTGCGCGTGGATTGCACCGCGGCCGCGTCGGCGAGGTATTCACGCTGCCGCGAGATCGCAGCCTGAATCAGGCGCGCGAACAAGACGCCGATGTAGCCGACCGCGACCAACACCAGCCCGAAGATCGCGACGTGTTGGCCGTCGCGCTTGCTGCCTCTCCCGGCGTGCAAGAGCACGCGCCCGATCACCGTGAGGCAGATGATCCCGAACAGCGTGCCCACTAGCCGAATATTGAGCCGCATGTCGCCGTGGAAGATGTGGCTGAACTCGTGCGCGATGACCCCCTGCAGCTCGTCGCGGCTGAACGTCTCCAGCGCGCCCTTGGTGACCGCGACGGCCGCGTCCTTGGTTGACCAACCGGCGGCGAACGCGTTGACCCCCGCCTCTGCTTCGAGGACGAAGACGTCGGGGACGGGCACGCCGGAGGCGATCGACATCTCCTCGACGACGTTCATCAGCACCCGCTCTTGCGGATCACGTGTGTGCGGGTCCACCAAGCGGCCGCCCATCATCTCGGCGACCGCTGCGCCGCCGCCCCGCAGCTGCGCGGACTTGAACGCCATGGCGCCGACGACGAGCGCCGAGACCGCGCCGGCGACGGCCCCGAGGACCGGGAGGTCAATGAGACCTTGCTCGCTCACGTCGCCGACGATCAGGAACGCCTTCGCGGCCGCGTAGATCAGCAGGATGATGCAGACCACCGCGGCGACGAACAACCACACCAGCCGCCCAGACGCCTTCCTGGCCTGATCCTGGTGGCCGAAGAAGTCCATCCCCATCACTCACCCTCCAGCTCGAACAGCGCGACGCCGGCGCGTCGCGCGCAGAAGACGCCGCCGCCGCAGTCTTGGAAGTCCTCTCGCAAGCGGCGGCGATAGTAGGCGCCGCTGCGCAGGTGGACGTCGCCGTCGGTGACGGACTGGTCGCAGTTCTCTTCCCAGTCTCGCGTCGTCAGCGCCTCTAGGTAGAGGGCGCCGTCGGTCCAGCGGGAGAGGTTCGCGAGCGCGCTGGCGGCGGTCTGATTATCGAGGTACTGCAGGACCCCTTGGCAGATCACGAGGTCGAACGTCCCGCGCCCGAGCTCGCGCTTCGGGTCTAGGGTGGCGATGGAGCCTTGGTGCCACCCGAACTGCTCGCACATGAAGGCGGAGTATTCGACGCCGTAGTAGCGCGCCTTCGGCCAGAGCCGCGCGCAGGACTTCTGCCAGTGGCCGACGCCGCAGCCGACGTCGAGGATCGCGCGCACGGGGACTTCGAGGTGGTCGAGGTAGCCCTTGACGAAGGCCGCGAGCCGATCGATGGCGCGCTGGTCGCTGACCTTGGTGCTCGTGTCGCCGTAGTAGCGACGGTAGTAGTCCTCGTCGAATGGATCGGTCGTCACAGCGGGTTCCTTTGGGGCGCCAGCTTCCGCTCATGCGCCGCCTTCATGATCGTCGCCGAGGCGTAGGGGCTTCGCCATGCGAAAGCGACGGACTCGTCCTTGCGCGGGTGCGAGCGCTTGCACACCGTAAGCTCACAGCCGCGTCGCAGCGCTGCCTCCACGACCATGCCCGAGAGCAACATCCGCCCCGCAGTCCCCGGCGACGAGCCGATCGTCGCCCGCTTCATCCTCGAGCTGGCGCGCTACGAGCGGCTTGAGCACGAAGTCGACCTCAGCGAAGCGCGCCTCACGGAGCACCTGTTCGGGGCGCGGCCGGTGTGCGGGGCGATGATCGCGGAGCAGGACGGCGAGCCGGTCGGCTTCGCGCTCCACTTCACGAGCTACTCGACGTTCTGGTGCAAGCCGTGCCTATTCCTCGAGGACCTCTACGTGTCGCCGGAGCACCGCGGCGGCGGGCACGGCCTCGCGCTGCTGCGGGCTTGCGCGCAGCTCGCGGTCGAGCGCGACTGCCCGCGGCTAGATTGGCATGTGCTCGACTGGAACCAGCTCGCGCTCGACTTTTACCGCCGACAAGGGGCGACGGTGCTGCCCGATTGGCGCACCTGCAGGCTGGATGGCGACGCGCTGCAGGCGATGGCCCGCGGGTGACCCGATGGGCGGATCATTTGCCGGCGATTTCGTGGAGCCACTCGAGCCAAGGCTCCTCGAGCCGCTCAATCGGCGTCCCGATGATGCGGTCGAACGCGGTGCTGCTGTCGCCCTTGCGGTCACGGAGCGCGGCGATGACGTAGTCGAGGAAGGGGCGCCTGAGCTTCTGCTTATTGTCTGCGGCTAAGAGCCAAGCCACGAACATCTCCGCAGCGGCCCAGTTGGTCGCGGTCGCGGTGTTGTCGGTCAGGTAGAAGCTGCCGTACATCGGGAGGTGCACGAGGTGCGTGAGTCGGTAGCCGCGACCGAGCGCCCGCAGCGCGACGAGGTCGGGCGGCCGCGTCAGGTCGGGCGCGGCGAAGCCCGCGGGGCCTCGCATCAGCTGCTCGAGGTGCATCCCGAGCCCGACCTCCAGCCACGCGCAGACGCGCCCGCGGCTGTCTTGCCGGTCAGCCTCCCCGATGATGGTCCGGTAGAGCAAGCCTTGCGCGCCGACGAAGAACAGCGCCTCGGGCCGAGCGGGCGCCGCGCCTGAGTAGAAGGTCCGTCCAAGGTCGCTGTGCGGCGGAGGCTCGAAATACGGCCGCGGGCGAAAGCCCCACTTCGGGAAGGCGTCGGCGCTCCGAAACGTGCGGACCGCGATCGGCTCGAGCACCTCGCGCAGGGCGAGGTCCGCGCCGAAGCGGTCGAACCACACGACCGCGAGGTGCTCCAGGTCGAACAGCGCGCGGACGTTCGTCAGCAGCCCGGCGTCGCAGGAGAGCGTGAAGCGCTCGCCGCGGAGCGTCAGGGGGCGATCGGCCATGGACTGCTCAAGCTGGTCGCGGCTGCGCCACTGCCCGTCCCGACGCCACTGCCACGCGCCGCGCCGCTGGCGATGTCCCAGGAACGCGTGCATCTTCTCGTCGTCGTCGTCGCGCAGGACCAGCTCCATCGCCTGGAGGCGCGCGAGCCCCGGGAGCTGGTGCTGCATCGCCCAGTCGACCAAGTAGCGGAGTGCGCGAGGGCTGTCGCGGTGTCGCAGGCGGCGCGCGAAGAAGGCCGCGACGTCGGTGGCCACGCTGCGGATTTCGCCGACGTCGGCGGCGGCCACTCGCGTTCGTTTGCCGCCGTTCACGACGAGGAGCTCCTCGCTCGCGTAAGGCGTCGCGACGCGTCCGCGCACGACGCGCCCGCTTGTTAGGAGGACTTGGTCGCGCTCGTCGTCTTGGGCAGACGCGGCCCCGGATACGAGCGCCAGGGCGAGCGGGATCCAGGAGGGGCGTGGCACCACCAGATCCTAGCAGGGTCACCGGGTATCCTCAGGGCATGCTGTTGATGCGGTGGGAGGACCTGCTGTTCCTGCACTGGGCGGTCGAGCCGGACGCCCTGCGCCGGTTCTTGCCCGCAGGTCTAGAGCTAGACACGTTTGACGGTCGGGCGTGGTTGGGCGTCGTGCCGTTCACGATGGCGGCGACCCGCTTTCGATGCCTGCCGCCGGTGCCGACCGCCAACCGATTCCCCGAGCTCAACCTTCGCACGTACGTGCGCTGCGGGGATCGCGCAGGCGTTTGGTTCTTCAGCCTGGACGCACACAGCCGGCTGGCGGTCGAGGGAGCGCGGGTCGGGTTTGGTCTGCCTTACTTCCTCGCGGAGATGCAGAGCCGGCGTGAGGGGGCGCGTGTGTCGTATAAGAGCCGCCGCGTCGATCGCAGGGCGCCGCCGGCTGGGTTCGAGGGAGCGTGGCGCCCTGTCGGTCCCTGGCAGGCCGCGGTGCCGGGGTCTTTGGAGCACTTCTTGGTGGAGCGCTACAGCTTGTTCGCGGTGCGGCGGGGGCGCCTGCTGAGGGGCGACGTGGTTCATCCGCCATGGCGACTGGCCGCCGCGGACGTCGCCCTCGAGGTCTGCGACACGACGAGGCTGGTCGACCTCGAGATCGACGGCGCACCTTGCTCGGCGCTCGCGGCCCAGCCGGTGTTGGTCCGCGCCGCGAAGCCGTTCGCCGTCTGAGGGAATCAGTACGGGAGGGCGTCAGCCTCTGGAAACGGGTGGGATCCGATCGTGTATCGGGTGGTATCGTATGGGGTCACGGCCTCCGCGCAGGGCGTGGCCTTCTTCGTCGCGCAGGCGCGCCGAAGCAACGCACCGACGCACGCAGCGATGAAGCCGACGTCAGAGACCCTCCAGCTGCCCGACGGCCGCACGTTCGATTTGGAGCGTAAGCGGTGGGACGGCCCCCTGGACCAAGCAGAGGTGGCGTTCTGTCGCGCGCGCGGGATCCCGCTGGCATTCGACTGCGCCCAGTCTGGCTGGGTGCTGGAGCAGAGCGACGACGCAAGCTCGCCCAGCGCAGCGGCGGCCAACGCCACAGCGGCGGGAGTCAGCGGCGGCGCGTTGCCGCTCGCGGACGCGATCCAGCTGGCTCGGTCCTGGATGCAGCAGCGACTCCGTGTCGCGGGCGAGGATGGGGCCAGCGCGTCGCGCCGAGAGCTAGCGGCCGCCGCGGACGGCCAAGTCGAGTCGATCGGGCGCCAGCACGGCGTCCGCGCGGCGAACGCGGCGCACTGGGCGCTGCGCAGCGAGCTGGCGCGGGCGCTCCCGGTCGCGGTAGAGGTGGACCCCGGTGGGGCCGATGGCTTCACGTTTCGGCCTTGGACGGCTGATGACGCCGAGGTCTACCGCGAGCTGCTGGACAACCCCAGCGTCTGGGAGTTCTTGCCGGAGCCGTACCCCGGCGAGCTGAGCGTCGGCATGGCGCGGACGCTGATTGCGCTCGGCGCTGCCGACGGCCAGCTCGCGCACGCGGTGGTGCGCGATGGTCAGCCCGTTGGGCAGTGCCTGCTGCGGCGCTACGAGACCGACGCCGGCGTTCGGTGCGCCGAGGTCGCGTATTGGCTCGGGGAGCAGCACTGGGGGAAGGGTTGGATGGGGCGCGTCCTGTCGGCGTTCCTGGCGGCGGCCATGCGGCGCGACAAGCTCGACGTCGTCTATGCGTGGATCCGCGGCGATCACGACGCGTCACGGCGCGTCGCGCTGCGCAGCGGCATGGCGCGGGACTCATTCCCGTTCGAGCGTGAGCTCGCGAGCGCGCTGAACAAGCCTGGATGCGAACGCTACGTCGTCTACCGCGCCGACTGCGCTGAGGTTCAGTCGTAGATCGCGGTGACCGGGACGTGGTCGCTAGGGCTCTTCTTGCTGCGCTCTTCTTTGTGCACGATGACGTCGGTGCATCGCTTCGTCGCGCTCGGCGATGACAGCACGTAGTCGATCCGCAGTCCGTCGTCTTTGAGGGCCGAGCCGCTCGTGTAGTGCCACCAGGTGTAGACGCCGGCGTCGTCGTGGTGCTGTCGGAAGCTGTCTTCTAGGCCGAACGCCATCACGTTGCGCATCGCGGCGCGCTCCTCGTCTGAGCACAGGATGCGGTCTCGCCACCAGTCTGGGTCATGCACGTCACGGTCCTCGAGCGCGACGTTGAAGTCGCCGACGACGACGACGTCGTCCAGCGACGAGAAGCCGCTGTCTAGGTAGGTGCGCAGCCGGCGCATCCAGTCGAGCTTGTAGGCGTACTTCTCGGAGCCCACCTCCTGACCGTTGACGACGTACAGGTTGAGCACGCGGAACCCGTTTACGGTCGCGGCCAGCACTCGCTTGTCTGCGTCTGGGGGGTCGTCGGGCATCCCCTTCCGGACGTCCTCTAGCTCGTGAGCGGCGAGGATCGCGGTGCCGTTGTAGCCCTTCTGGCCGTCGAAGCAGACCTCGTAGCCTTCGTCCTCGAGCGCCGCGAGGGGGAACAGCTCGTCCACGACCTTGGTCTCCTGCAGGCACAGCACGTCAGGCTCGTGCGCTCTCAAGAAGTCCACGACGTGGGTGAGGCGGGCGCGGATGCCGTTGACGTTCCAAGTGGTGATCTTCATGGCGGCACCGTGATTCAAGAGGTTCCGAGGTGCGCGCGGAAGCGTCGACCGGGCGCTTTGTGATCCTGCTTGCGAGGCGCTTGCGGTCGCTTGCTCACGGCCTATGCAGCGGGTCAGATATGTCCATGCGCGCGCTCCTCACCCTCTCTTTCCTCGCCTTGCTCGGCGCCTGCGCCTCGACGGGCGGGCGCATCATGCTGCCCGGGACCGATCAGGTCGCTTCGGTCGAAGCCGTCGCCGCTGAGGTCGCCGACGCGGACCTGGTGGCGCTGGGTGAGCTGCACCAGACGCCCGGCGTGCACCGTACGCACCACGCGCTGCTGCGCGCGATCCACCGTCGCCGCCCCGACCTCGTCATCGCGATGGAGATGTTTGAGCGCGACGTGCAGTCGGTCTTGCTGCAATACCTCAGCGGGCTGATCAGCGAGGACGAGTTCCGCGCCAAGTCACGCCCGTGGCCGAACTACGCGCGCGACTACCGGCCGGTGATTGAGTTCGCCAAGCGGCACAAGCTGATGGTGCTCGCCGCCAACGCGCCCCGGCCGTTGGCCACCAAGGCCGCCAAAGAGGGGATGCAGGCGGTGCTCGGGGAGCGGAACCTCGCGCGGGCGACCTCCGCGCCGCGCGACGGCTACTGGGAGTCGTTCCAGGAGATGATGGCGGGCCACGGCGGGATGCTCGGCGAGGGCGGCATGGAGCGTTACTACGCCGCTCAATGCCTCAAGGACGACACGATGGCCGAGTCCATCGTCGACCACCTCGCGACGTTTGCACCAGCCCAGCGCCCGTTAGCCGTCTTGATCTGTGGTCGCGCCCACAGCGACCACGGCTGGGGAACGGTGCAGCGGGTCGTCGAGCGGATGCCCGGCATCGAGGTTCGGGTGCTCTCCGCTGAAGCGGTCGACGACGTCGGAGGAGGCGCCGTCGCGGCGTCCAGCGACGTCGCGGATTACATCGTGTTCGCCGAGGCTCCGAAGCGAGCGCCGGCGCCGACCCCTGCGGCCTCCCGCGAGCCAGGGGATCCGGCCAAGAACCCAGAGGGGCTTCGGCCGGCGTTCGGATTCATGCCCGACTACGAGGGTGAGGACGAGGGGGTGCTCGTCGGCCAAGTCTTCGAGGGGCGACCTGCGTTCGAGGCGGGGATCGAAGAGGGCGACCGCATCCTCGCGATCAACGGCATGCCGACGCTCGACCTAGAGGAATACACCGAGGTCCTCGACACGCTGATCATCGGCCGCACGGTCACCGTTCGGGTGCGCCGAGAAGAGGCAGAGGTCGACCTGAAGGTCGAGGTCGGCAGCCGCGCCGCGCGCTGATCCTTTTCTTTTGAAGTGACTTACGGTGATGGCGCCGCTGCTGGCCTGCGCAGGTGTGGCGTTGGGCGCGCCCGTCGCTATCATCTTTCGCCCTGATTGCGCGGCCCCGCCGTGTCCGAACCTGTGAGCGAAACCCTGCAAATCACCGAGATCCCGGTCGAAGGCTACGAGCGAGTCGTTCGTGGCGTCGACCCTCAGAGCGGCCTGCACGCCATCGTCGCCGTGCACGACACGACGCTCGGGCCGGCCCTGGGCGGCCTGCGCATGTGGAACTACGCCTCCGAGGAGGAGGCGCTGTTCGACGTCGAGCGCCTGTCTAAGGGGATGAGCTACAAGTCGGCGGTGGCCCGCACCGGCCTCGGCGGCGGCAAGGCGGTCATCATCGGAGACGCCAAGACCATCAAATCCGAGGCCCTCTATCTGGGGATGGGGCGGTTGGTCGATTCGCTTGAGGGCCTCTACACGACCGCTGAAGACGTCAACACGACGATCGAAGACCTTGAGATCGTGCGGCGCGCCACCAAGCACGTCAGCGGCCTCGCCCGCGAGGACGGCGGCAGCGGCAACCCGTCGCCCTACACTGCGTACGGCGTGTACCTCGGCGTGCGCGCCGCGCTCGGCTGGGCCTTCGGCAGCGACGACCCCAAGGGTAAGAAGGTCGCGGTCCAGGGGGTCGGCGCCGTCGGCGGCCCGCTCGCGGAGCGCCTCGCCGAAGCCGGCGCAGTGGTCTACGCCTATGACCGCAACCAGGCCCGCCTTGAGCAGCTCGCCAAGGACCACGGCGTCCACATCGTCGGTGAAGACGAGGTCATGACGATGGAGTGCGACCTGTTCGCGCCGTGCGCGCTCGGCGGCGTGCTCAACGACAGCTCGATCCCGACCCTCAACACCAAGGTGGTCGCGGGCGCGGCGAACAACGTGCTGCTCACGGGTGAACACGGCAAGATGCTCGACGACCGCGGCATCCTCTACGCCCCGGACTACGTCATCAACGCTGGCGGCATCGTCAACGTCTCGGTCGAGTTCCACGACGGCGGCTACGACGAAGAGGTCGCGCTCCGCAAGATCGAGCGGATCCCGCAGGCGCTCAAGGAGCTCTGGACGATCTCGAAGGAAGAGGGCATCCCGCCGAGCGACGCGGCTGACCGATTGGCGCAGCGCATCCTCGCAGAAGGCAAGGCCGCGAAGGCCTGATCGCCGTTCGCGCGCGCCGGCTCAGGCCGGCGGGCGGGTCATCACCTCGGGGCCGTCGTCGCCGATGAAGATCGTGTGCTCGAACTGAGCGACGCGCACGCCCGCGCGCTCTACGAGCGGCGGGTAGTCATCGATCAGCTTCTTCTTCGTCAGGATCTTCAGCGCCTCTTCGCAGCGACCGGCGTCGCCGAGCAGCCGCACCAGGTCGCGGCGCGCGAACGGCAGGCGCTCGGTCGCGAGCATCGCCTCGTAGACGTCCTTGGGCAGGTTGTCCTTAGGCTTGACCGCCTTGCGCAGCATGAACACCTCGGACTTGCCCTCGCAGTCGATGTAGCCCTTGCCGTCGCAGGCGAACGGCTCGCAGGCGATCGTCTGGCCGGCGCGCAGCCGCGCCGCCTTGGGGTCGTGGTAGTTGGGCACCGACGGCGCGCAGTGGATGGTGTATCGGGACACGCCGTGGCCGCAGAGGTTGCGCACCGGCTGGAAGCCGAGCTGCGTGATCGTCGCCTCGACGGTGCGGCCGATCTCGGAGAGGGACACGCCCGGCCCCATCAGCGCGATGGCGTTCTCAAGCGCCATCTTGCTGGCTGAACACAGCAGCGAGTCGTCGCCGTCTCTCAGGTCGACGGTGGTGGCGTTGTCGGTCACCCAGCCGTCGACGTGGGTGCCGCAGTCTAGCTTCAGGATGTCGCCAGCTTGGACCTCAGTGGGGTCGCCGGGCGGCGAGCAGTAGTGCGCCGCGATGTGGTTACGCGAGACCTGCGCCGGGAACGCTGGCTCACCGCCGAGCTCGCGGATCTTGGCCTCGACGGCTTCCTGGACGACGCCGATCTTCTGGCCCGGCGCCAGCATCGCGCGGCCGTGCGCCAGCGCGGTCGCGCTGATGCGGCCTGACTTGCGCAGCTTCTCTAGGTCGGTCCTCACTGGATGACGCCCATCTCCTTACCGACCTTCTGGAACGCGGCGATCGCGGTCTCAAGGTGCTCTCTGGTGTGCGCGGCGCTGATCTGCACGCGGATGCGCGCCTTACCCTTAGGTACGACCGGGTAGTTGAAGCCGATGACGTAGACGCCCTCGTCCATCATGCGCGCCGCCATGTCGACGGCGAGCTTGGCGTCGCCGAGCATGATCGGCGTGATCGGGTGGTCGCCGGGGACGATGTCAAAGCCCGCCGCGGTCATCTGCTCGCGGAAGAACTTGGTGTTCTCTTCGAGCTTGTCGCGGAGCTCTGTCGTCGCGGACAGCTGGTCGATGCACGCGATGGTGGCGCCGACGATCGCGGGCGCGAGCGTGTTGGAGAACAGGTACGGCCGCGCGCGGTTGCGGAGCAGGTCGACGACCTCCTTCGGGCCTGACGTGAAGCCGCCAGACGCGCCGCCGAGGGCCTTGCCGAACGTCGAGTTGACGATGTCGACGCGGTCCTGGACGCCGTGGTACTCCGGCGTGCCGCGGCCGGTGGGGCCGAAGAAGCCGGTCGCGTGGCTGTCGTCGACCACGACGATCGCCTTGTATTTATCGGCCAGCTCGCAGATCGCCGGCAGGTTGGCGATGTAGCCATCCATCGAGAACACGCCGTCGGTCACGATCATCCGCGTCCGGCAGTCCTGCGAGTCCTTCAGGTGCTGCTCAAGCTCCTGCATGTCGTTGTTGGCGTAGCGCATGCGCCGCGACTTGGTCAGCCGGATGCCGTCGATGATCGAGGCGTGGTTGAGGGCGTCGCTGATGATCGCGTCGTCAGGGCCCATCAAGATCTCGAACAGGCCGCCGTTGGCGTCCCAGCAGGATGAGTAGAGGATCGTGTCCTCGAGCCCGAGGAACCCGCTGATCTTCTGCTCAAGCGTCTTGTGCGGCGCCTGCGTGCCGCAGATGAAGCGCACGCTCGCCATGCCGAGGCCGCTCTCGTCGATCGAGGCCTTGGCCGCGGTAGTCAGCCCGGGGTCGTTGGCGAGGCCCAGGTAGTTGTTCGCGCACAGGCAGAGCACGTCCTTGCCGTTGGCGCGGATGTTGGCGCCCTGCGGGCTCTGCAAGACCCGCTCCTCTTTCCAGAGGCCGGCTGCGCGGATGTCGTTCAGCTCTTGCTGTAGACGCTCTCGGACGTTGTCAAACATGGGGC
Source organism: Planctomycetota bacterium (assembly GCA_036160175.1). Taxonomy (GTDB): domain Bacteria; phylum Planctomycetota; class UBA1135; order UBA1135; family UBA2386. The sequence continues at coordinate 1,759 of JAYYEE010000120.1, read as the reverse complement.
AGAAACAGGTACCCGGTAGGCCCTGTCGGCGCCAGGGACTAGGGCCCCGTTCGCGTGCGGCGGGGCGGAACGGTCGCGCAAGCCAATATGACGGGCCGCGATCCCTGCTATCGTCTGCCGCCCCCTCAACCCCAAGGAGCCTGCCCAGTGATCCCCGTTCGCCCCGCGTCTGTCCTCGCCTTAACCCTGCTCGCCGCCGGCCCGGCGTCCGTCCTCGCCCAGCAGCCGAGCGACGTGTCCGACCAAGGCGGCAAGCCCGCGGAAGTCAGCGAGCCGGTCCAGGTCTTCTTGATCATGGGCCAGTCCAACACGCTCGAGATGGGCAAGGTCAAGGGCGCCGAGGGCTCGCTCGAGCACGCGGTCCAAGAGGAGAAGCTCTACCCGTTCATGGTCGACGACGCGGGCGCGTGGTCGAAGCGCGACGACGTGCGGAACGTGCACGTGATGGGCAGCGGCGGCCCCGGCAAGACGCGGCAGATGCGCAACGACTGGCTCACCGTCTCGGGCCGGAAGGTCGGCATCGAGCAGGGCATCGGTCACAAGCTCGGCGACGCGATCGACGCGCCGGTGCTGATCCTGAAGAGCTCGATCGGCAACCGCAGCCTCGGCTGGGACATCCTGCCGCCGGGCTCAGAGTCGTACGAGTTCACCGACCCGAAGAACGGCAAGACCTACGTCTACGCCGGCTACGGTCAGAGCCCGGATCGGTGGGAGAAGGGCACGGAGCCCAAGCCGATCGGCTGGTCGGCGGGCTTGCAGTACAAGGGCGACGTCGCGCGCGCCAAGGCCGTGCTCAAGGACCTCGGCAAGTACTACCCTGGCGCGACCAAGTTCGAGGTGAAGGGCTTCCTCTGGTGGCAGGGCGACAAGGACCGCTACAACGCGGGCCACGCCGCGAAATACGGTGAGAACCTCGTGCGCTTGGTCGCCGCGCTCAGGAAGGAGTTCGACGCCCCCGATGCCAAGTTCGTGTGCGCGACGCTCGGGCAGACCGAGCAGGGTGCCGCGAAGGGGAACGAGAAGGCCATCCTCGACGGGATGATGGCGCTCAGCGACGCGAAGCAGAACCCGGCGCTGAAGGGGTCGGTCGCCACCGTCTACACGCACCCGCTCAGCATGGGCTCAAGCTCCAACGCCCACTACGGCGGCAACGCCAAGACCTACATGAACGTCGGCCTCGCGATGGGCGACGCGATGGTGAAGCTGCTGCAGCGGCCCCGCGAGCAGCGTTGAGCTGCCGCGGTCAGAGCGCGGACCGTCGCGTGTCACCGCCCAGCGGGGCGGACACCGCTTCCGCGGCCTGCGGGTCCGAGCGACGCGACTAGCGCCGACGTGCGGTGCGTGGCGTGGGCTGCAGCGCCGGGTTCTCGCGGAGCCACCGCCGCAGCGCGTCCTCGAGCGCGCTGGTCCGCTTGGGCTGCGCGCCGCTCAGGTCCTGCGCCTCGGAGAGGTCGCGCGAGAGGTCGTAGACGGCCGCGCGTCGCGTCTCGTGGTCGTAGACGAGCTTGAGTGCGCCCTGCCGCAGCGCGCTGGTCGGCTTGCGCGCGAACGCGCCCTGCCGGAACGCGCCGTAGTCTGGCGCGTGGAAGCGGAGCGGTCGGTCGGCGACGTCTCCGCCGGCGAGCAGCGGCGCGAGGTCGACGCCGTCGAGCTCGGGCGCCACGGCCGCGCCGGCAGCGCGGCACAGGGTCGGGAAAAGATCCAGCTGCGTCACGGGCTGACGGAAGGTCGCGCCGGGCGACGTGACGCCGGGCCAGCG
>JAYYEE010000119.1:0-5444 GCA_036160175.1 Planctomycetota bacterium | reverse complement strand
ACGAACTTGGCGGGCGGCGGATCTCCGTCGGCCAGGGCGAACCCCCAGCGATGCCCGGCGAGGTAGATCGGCGCGGGCAGCTCCTGTTCCCTGCGGCCGAGCGCGCGACCGAACGCCTGGACTAGCTCGGCTGCGAACGTCTCGGGCGGCGCCTGGAAGTTGGCCATCGACCAAGCGGCCGTACCGTGCAAGACGTAGGTCGGCGCGCCGCCGCGGCCGGGTTTGCCGCCGTCGTGGGCGGCCCAACCCAGCGCCTCGTCGCCGACGACGAACATCCCGCCCGCGGCGCCTGCCAGCGGCTCCTCAAACGCGACCATAGCGCAGAGGCTCGGCAGGAGCGCGCGCGAGAGTCGGGCGGCCTCCGCGTACGCCGCGCCGCCGACGTCGCGCAACAGGTCGACGGCCTGAGACGGCGGCAGCGCGACGACGACCTCGTCGAACGGCCCCTCGCGCGTCGCGTTGTCCGCGCCGCTGACGCGCTGGGTCAGCAGGTAGCCCGCGTCGTCGCGCAGCACCCGCTCGACGCGCGCCCCGCTGCGCACCTCGACGCCTCCGCCCAGCGCTCGAGCGACGCCCGACATGCCAGGCACGCCGACGTAGCGCACGGCGCGCGGGCGCGGATCGTCCCCCCGCACGCCGGCGGTGAGCGTCGCGAACGGGCCCTCCCACTTCGCGACCACGCCGTCGTCCTCCCACCGCCGCGCCTGTGCTTCAAACCGCGGATCCCGGGCCGTGAAGAACTGCGCCCCGTGGTCGAACTGCACACAGCCAGCGCGCCGCGTCGAGACGCGCCCCCCTGGGCGCCGCCCATTGTCAAACACCACGACGTGGCGCCCCGCCTGCCGCAGGCGCTGCGCGCACGCGAGGCCCGCGACGCCAGCGCCGATGACCGCGATCAGCTTCGCGCTCACGCTCGCTGCCCCCCCACGCGCCGCGGCCTCCTGCGGCTGCCGTGCTGCTGGTAGACGCGCTTCGCCTCCGCCTTGGCCTCGTCGGTGCGGCGCGCGGCGTAGATCCGGTCCTTGGCCGCCTGCACCGCCTGCTTGTGGTCCACGATCGGCGCGGGGTAGTCACCGTCGATGACGCAACCAGAGGCAGCCTGCTCCGCCCGCGTCATCCGGAACGGCTCCGCGAGCAGCTGCTTGGGCACTCCAGCGAGTTCAGGGACCCACCGCTTCACGAAGACGCCGTCAGGGTCCTGGTCTTGCAGCTGCTTGGTCGGCGAGTAGATCCGCACCGTGTTGATGCCCGTGACGCCGCTCTGCATCTGGGTCTGGCTCCAGTGGATCCCGGGCTCGAAGTCGACGAACTTGGTCGCGAGGTGCGCGCCGACCGGGCGCCAGTGAAGCCACAGGTGGTAGGCAGCGAACGAGACCAGCATCGCGCGCATGCGAAAGTTGAGCCAGCCAGTCGCGGCGAGGCAACGCATGCAGGCGTCGACCATCGGATAGCCGGTGCGTCCCGCGCGCCACGCGTCATATCTCGTCTGGTCAAAGCCGTCCTCGCGGAGCCCGTCAAACGCGCGGTTGAGGTTGCGGAACTCGAGCTCTGGCTCGTCTTCCAACTTCTGCATGAAGTGGCAGTGCCAGCGCAGCCGACCAGCGAAGCTGCGGGTCGCAGCCCCCCAGGTCCCGCGCTCCTCCTTGGTCATGTCGCGCAGCTCAGCCTGCCGGGCGCTCAGCTCGTGGTGCACGGTCTTCAGCGAGATGGCGCCGACGGCGAAGTATGGTGATAACCGGCTGCAGGCGTTCCAGCCCTCCAGCGGCGACGACATCGCCCGCTGATACGCGGCGCCGCGCTCGTAGAGGAACGTCCGCAGGGTCTCGCGCGCGCGCTCTTCGCCGCCGCGCTGACGGAGCTCCTCACGCACGGTGGTCTCAGGCAGCCCGAGGTCGTCTAGGTAAGGCAGCGTGCCGTGGTCGAGCGACGCGCCGGCTGGGTCGACCCCCTGGATGCGCGACGGCGCCGTGAGCACGTCGCGCTTCATGCGGCGCTGCCAGCGCCCGCTCCAGCCATCTCGGCTGGGGAGTCTGCGAACGACCCCGTCCTGATAGAACTCACGCAGGCCGATCCCCCGCTCAGCGAGCCACGCCTGGACCCGGCGATCCCGCGCGTAGGTCCGCTGGTTGCCGCACTCTTGGTGCGCGTAGACCTGCGCGATCCCTCCGAACGGCGCGAGGTCGCGCTGCAGCTCCGACAAGATGTCCGGCATGCGGCCGCGCCGCACTGTGAGCCGCGCGCCAAGCGCGCGCAGCGACTGATCCAGCGCCGAGAGGCTCTCTAAGACAAACCCGAAGTGACCTCGGTCGGCCTCGGGGGCCTCCAATAGCTCGGGCTCGAAAACGTAGAGGGCGAGGACCGGGCCCTCGTCGCAGGCGGCGCGCAGCGCTTCATGGTCGGTGACCCGTAGATCCCGCTTAAACCACACCACGTGCACCGGCCCTGAGAAGGGCAGCGGCGGGGTCTGGGAGCGAGCGCGGCGGGTCACAAGGCCAGGTTCGCCGGGCGGCGAGGGCCGGACGCACCCAAGCGCTGGTGAGCCGGCGACTCTGGGGCTATCGTTCTCCGCCCATGTTCGTGCCTAAGCGACACCAGACGGTCCCTGTGAGGGTCGGCGCTGTGATGGTCGGCGGCGACCACCCGGTCCGCGTGCAGTCCATGACCAATACCGACACGGCGGACGCCGCCAGCACCGCCGAACAGGTCGCGGAGCTGCACCGCGCCGGGAGCGAGCTGGTCCGCGTGACCGTGAACACGCAGGCGGCCGCGGCAGCGGTCCCGGAGGTCCAGCAGCGCCTGCACGACATGGGCGTCGACGTGCCGATCGTCGGCGACTTCCACTACAACGGCCACGTCCTGCTCCGCAAGCATCCGGAGTGCGCCGACATCCTGGCGAAGTACCGGATCAACCCCGGCAACGTCGGCAAGGGCGCGAACCACGACAAGCCGGTGCGGATCGGGGTCAACGCGGGCTCGCTCGATCAGGAGCTGCTGAATGACCTGATGGAGACCAACGCGAGGTCGGCGATCCCCCAGGAGGCGCAGACGGTCTTCCTCGAGGCGATGGTCCAGAGCGCGCTCCGCTCCGCGGGCGCGGCCGAGGAGCTCGGACTGCGCCGCGACCAGATCATCCTGAGCTGCAAGATCAGCAAGGTCCAAGAGCTGGTGCGCGTCTACCGCGCGCTGGCAGACCGCTGCGACTACGCGCTCCACCTCGGGCTCACCGAGGCTGGCATGGGCAGCAAGGGCATCGTCAGCTCGACGACAGGCATCGGGATCCTGCTGCAAGACGGCATCGGGGACACGATCCGCGTGTCGCTGACGCCCGAGCCCGGCAGCTCGCGCACCCAAGAGGTCCGCATCGCGCAACAGATCCTGCAGTCGATGGACATCCGCCCGTTCCTGCCGCAGGTCACCGCGTGCCCCGGCTGCGGCCGCACGACGTCGAGCTACTTCCAGGTGCTGAGCCAGGAGGTCGAGCAGTTCCTCGTCAAGCGCATGCCCGCGTGGAAGAAGGACAAGCCGCAAGCCGCGAACCTGCAGGTCGCGGTGATGGGCTGCGTCGTCAACGGCCCCGGCGAGTCCAAGGCCGCGCACATCGGCATCTCGCTGCCCGGCACCGGCGAGGCGCCGCGGGCGCCTGTCTACGAAGACGGCGAGCAGGTCTGCACCCTCGAGGGCCCGACCTTGGCGAAGGACTTCCTCGAGCGGATCGAAGCCTACGTCGCGCGGATGAGCTGAGGACGGCGATGAGCCCGTACGAGCCGGCGCGCCACGGCCCGCGACGCATCGTCGGCCCGGGCTTCCACGAGCAGGTGTTCGCGCTGGTGCGACAGGTGCCGGCCGGCGCGGTCACGACCTACGGAGACGTCGGCGCGGCGCTGGGCAGCAAGAACGTGGCGCGCCACGTCGGCTACGCGATGGCCGCCGTCCCGGCGGACAGCGACGTGCCGTGGTGGCGCGTCGTCGCGGCCGGCGGCAAGCTCTCGCAACAGCCTGACGCCGCCGCGCGACAAGCGCGGCTGCTCGCAGCCGACGACGTCGAGGTGCGCGGCGCGCGGGTGCGCGGCTTCGCCCAGCGTCGGCACGTGTTCACGCCTTCCGATCAGCGCTGAGCTGAGACCGGGTATGCTGGTCGCCTCGCCCCTTGACCAGATGTCCGACCTGCGCCGAACTTGGCTCGTCTCCGCGGCCGCGACCCTGCTGCCGCTGCTTGCACACGCTCAGTCGACTGACTGGGCCGCGCTGCGCGATCAGGGCGCGCTACGCTCGCAATATTCGAGCCCTGCGCGGACAGCGCCGCGAGGCGACGCCGCGGCCGACCTCGCGGCCTATCGCGCCAGCATCCGGCCGATCCTCGAGCGACGGTGCTTCCGCTGCCACGGCGAGAAGCGACAGAAGGGCGACGTCCGCCTCGACACCCTGGACCCGGACCTCTTCGGAGGCGACGACGTCGACTGGTGGCTCGACGTGCTGGCAGCGGTCAGCAACGGCGAGATGCCGCCCGAGGACGAAGAGCCGCTGAGCGAACAGGAGCAGGCCGCGGTCGTCGAGTGGCTGTCCACCGAGAGCCAGCGCGCGTCGCGGGCGCGCCGCGCGACCGCGACGCACACGTCGTTCCGGCGCATGGCCGGCTACGAGTTCAGCTACGCGCTGCAGGATCTCTTAGGCGTTTCCTACGACTTTACCCAGGATCTGCCGCCCGACCCGCCGTCCGAGGACGGCTTCACCAACTCCTCCGAGGTCCTGCAGATCTCTACTATCAGCTTCCGCGCATACCTGGCAGCAGCCCGTAAGGGGCTGCAGCTGGCCACGGTCTCCGGCCCCCGGCCAGCGCCGCTGCGTTGGTCGGTGTCGATGGCCGACGCCGCCGCGCGCGAGTGGAAGCAGCAGGACGCGCAGTTGCGCGGCGTCCGCGAGAAGCACGCAGAGGATCCAGAGAAGCTCGCGGCCGAGCTCGAGAAGCTGCGCAAACGGCAGCGCGCCCGACGCGGGCAAGTCCGCTACGTGGACCGAGACACCGGGCGGTCCGCGCGGACGCGGTGGGGCTACAACGGCGGCAAGTTCGCGTGGTCGCCGGCGACCTCCCCGGCCCCGCCGCCGCCCGTCGGGACCACGTTCGCCCACGTGCCGCCCCGGCGCGGAATCCGCGTCGAGCTCGGTGACCGCGTCCCTGAGCGCGGCACCATGCGCATTCGGATCCGCGCGGCGCGCGCTGCCCAAACGGGCGCCGACACGGCCAACCCGCCGCGCCTCCGTCTCGTCTTCGGCTGGCAAGCGAGCAACGACTCCAGCGCCCACGTGGTGCTCGGGGACGCCGACGTCGTGATCGACGCGCCGGCCGAGACGCCGCGTTTCTACACGTGGGACGTGCCGATCCCGACCATCTACCCGCGCAACTCGGTCCGCGGCATCAACAAGATGGGCGACCTGCCCAATCCGTC